>NZ_DCRI01000018.1:0-14386 GCF_002324975.1 Acinetobacter sp. UBA1496
ACTTTCGCAAGAGGTCCATTCAATCTTATTAACTTCTCAATCTTGAGCTGAGCCTGGTTTTCTAGCAGCTTTGTTTATTGACTTAGATTGGAGTTTATATTTCTCGACTTATTTTCTTAACTGTTAAACTTTTTTATATCAAATATTTGGTAGTAAATAATTGTAATTTATAAAAATAAATAAAAGAACAGATCATTCTAAAAATTATAACTGTCTTGCAATCCACCTGTTCTATTTTTTGAACTGAATTGGAATAGAAGTTGCTAATTAATAGAAATATAGCAACCAGTAAAATTTTTGATTTCGATTCAGATCTTTTAAAGCCGCTATTTATAAAACTCAAATGGCATTCACGGAGGCAATTTATGCTGAATATGTCCAAACATAAAAAGATAATGAAAAAATTTTCACTGCCTGTAATTGCGGCTGCAATTATTGGTTTGGGGATCAGTAGTCAGAGCTTTGCAGTCGATAAAGCTGCATTTGTCTATATTGGACCAACCAGTGACCATGGCTGGACATATTCTCATGATCAGGGGCGTATTAAAGCTGAAAAAGCTTTGGGCGGAAAATTTAAAACGACTTATATCGAAAATGTGCCTGAAACGGCCGATGCTGAACGTGTGATTCGTAATCTGGCACAGCAGGGCAATAAAGTAATTTTTGCGACCTCTTTTGGTTATATGAACCAGATGGAAAAAGTCGCGAAGCAGTTCCCCAATACTGTATTCATGCACGCGACTGGTTATAAGAAAGGGAAAAACCTCGGCATCTATGATGTGCGTACCTATGAAGGTGCTTACATGCTGGGTGTAGTGGCGGGGCAAACCACCAAAACCAATACATTGGGTGTCGTAGCCTCATTCCCGATCCCGGAAGTGGTTCGTAATATTAATGCCTATACCTTGGGTGCACAAAGCGTCAATCCTAAAGTCAAAACCAAAGTCATCTGGGTGAACTCATGGTTTAACCCGGGTAAAGAACGTGATGCGGCTTTGGCACTGATTTCTCAAAAAGCTGATGTGCTGATGCAAAACACGGATTCGCCAGCAGTGGTGCAAGCGGCTCAACAAAAAGGCGTTTATGCCTTTGGTTGGGATTCAGACATGAGCAAATTTGGTCCTAAAGCACATCTGGCTGCTTCAGTATTGCACTGGGAAAAAATTTATACCCCAGCCATGCAGCAAGTGGCTAATAAAACCTGGAAACCTGCCGCTCTCTGGTATGGCGTAAAACAGGATGCAGTGAAAATTGAAAACTTCGGGCCTGCTGTTCCTGCCAAAGTGAAGCAGTCCGCTTTAAATGCACAAAGTGCGATTCATAAAGGCACATTACATCCATTCCAGGGTCCAATCTATAAACAGGATGGAACTTTGGTGATTACCAAAGGCAGCAAAATGACAGATGAAGCGCTTGGAAAAATGAACTTCTATGTGAGAGGGGTTGAAGGTTCATTACCTAAATAATTCTTTCACTATGTGTATGACTTAAAAATAAAAGAAAGTAAATCCTGAAAAATCATCCCCCAGTCCATGAATCACTTTATGGACTGGGCCAAAATGAGTGGAGACTGAGTTATGATCGATCTGCCTCACATGTCAAATGACATCGAAACGTCATCGCTCAATGAGCAGCAAATTCCACGACTGGAGCTGATCAATATCAGCAAAAGCTATAACTCATTGAAAGCAAATGACAGTATTCATTTAAAAGTCCGACCTGGGCAAATTCATGCCATCCTGGGTGAAAACGGTGCTGGTAAAAGTACCTTGATGAAAATCATCTATGGCGCGACCAAAGCAGATAGCGGTCATATCGTCTGGAATGGTAAAGAGGTACAGATTGAAAGTCCGTCGATGGCCAGAAAACTGGGCATCGGCATGGTGTACCAGCATTTCTCCCTATTTGAAACCATGACCGTGGCTGAAAATATTTTATTAGGTCTGGATGAAAAAATAGATCTAAAAAGCTTATCGGCTAAAATTACCGAAGTATCAGAACAATATGGCTTGCCGGTAGATCCACGGCGTGAAGTTTTTTCTTTATCGGTTGGTGAACGACAACGGGTCGAAATTATCCGCTGTCTACTCCAAAATCCGTCCCTACTCATTTTAGATGAACCGACTTCAGTCTTAACCCCACAAGCGGTACGTCAGTTATTTAAAACTTTGCGACTGGTGGCTTTGCAAGGTGTTTCAATTCTTTATATCAGCCATAAATTGCATGAAATCAAAGAACTCTGTGATGAAGCTACAATTCTGCGTAATGGCAAAGTCACCGGCTATGTACTGCCTTCTGAAAATAGTACCAGTGAACTGGCCAAATTAATGATTGGCCGGGAATTGCCGACTTATGCGCATGCTAAATATACAGGCGAACATCGCACGCTGTTCCAGGTAAAAAATCTGAATTATGAAACTGATGATCCTTTTGGCGTGTCCTTATCCAATATTCAACTCAACCTGAATTCGGGTGAAATTCTGGGCATTGCCGGTATTTCGGGTAATGGTCAATCTGAATTACTGGCTCTGCTTTCCGGTGAGCAAACGGCGAAAAAAGGCCAAGTCTTTCTATTAGATCATGACATTTCTGAACTCAGTGCAGGCCAGCGACGTGATCTAGGCTTGGGCTTTGTTCCGGAAGAGCGTTTAGGTCGGGGTGCTGTGCCGAATATGACATTGGCACAAAACACCTTACTGACTGCTTTCCGTCAGGGTTTAAACAAATGGGGCTTTATCCAGTTTGATAAAACTGTCGCTTTTGCCCAGCAATGTATCGAAAAATTCGGGGTAAAAGCAGCAGGACCACAAGCTGAAGCGCGCAGCCTTTCGGGCGGGAATTTGCAGAAATTTATTGTAGGACGTGAAATCCTCCAACAGCCTAAAGTGCTGATTATTTCCCAGCCAACCTGGGGCGTTGATGTCGGCGCATCGATGTTTATCCGTCAAACCCTGATTGATCTTTCCCGCCAAGGCGTTGCGATTTTAGTAATTTCGGAAGAGCTGGAAGAACTGTTTGAAATTAGCGACCAGATTTGTGTTCTGGCTGGTGGAAAGCTGTCTGCACCCGTTCCAGCTAAAAATACCAATGCAGAACAGATTGGCCTGCTCATGTCAGGTATTCAGGCAGATCCAGCAATATTAGCTGAGTCCGAGCCTGTCCATGAAGCACACGCGTAGAGAAGAGGTGTAAATATGCATTTATTAGAACCTAGAGAACATCCTTCTCAATTAATGAAATGGCTTTCCCCCGTGCTTGCATTACTCGCCATGCTAGTGGTGGGTAGCCTATTGTTTTTAATGCTTGGAGTGAATCCTGCTCAGGCTTTATATATCTTTTTTATCGAGCCTCTAAGCTCAGTCTATAACCTGAGTGAGCTGATAATTAAAGCCAGTCCGCTGATTTTAATTGCCTTAGGTCTAGCTGTTGGGTTTCGTGCCCGTCTGTTTAATATTGGTGCCGAGGGGCAGTTGGCTATGGGGGCCATCTTTGGCGGTGGTATCGCCATCCTGTTTCATGAGCAGATCGGCTGGTGGATTTTACCGTTGATGGTGATTATGGGCGCGATTGGCGGTGCAATTTGGGGGCTGATTCCAGCACTGCTAAAAACCTATTTTAATGCACAGGAAACTTTGACGACCTTGATGATGAACTATGTCGCGTTTTTCCTGCTCATGTATCTGGTCAATGGCCCATGGCGTGATCCGGATGGTATGAATTTTCCACAATCCGTAATGTTCTCGGAAAGCGCGACCTTGCCGCTGATTATGGAAGGCACACGGATTAACGCCTCAATTTTTATCACAATCATCGCAGTGGTGCTGTTCTGGATTTTTATCCGTAAGAGCTTGATGGCCTATAAACTGGAAGTCAGTGGTCAGGCGCCTTTAGCAGCCCAATATGCAGGATTTTCAGCTAAAAAAGCCATCTGGTTAAGTTTAGGAGTTTCGGGTCTGATGGCGGGGATCGCCGGAATCTGTGAAGTAGCAGGGCCAATCGGCCAGCTCAATCCGAACATTTCGCCAGGATACGGTTATGCGGCCATTATTGTGGCTTATCTCGGCCGACTAAATCCAATTGGAATCGTACTTTCAGGTTTCCTGATGGCGCTGATCTATTTAGGTGGCGAACTGGCACAAATGCAGTTGCAACTCCCAGTCGCGATTACCGGAATTTTCCAGGGCCTGCTTTTATTTTTCCTGCTGGCTTCAGATGCCCTGATTGAAAACCGCTACCGTTTTGCCAAAAAGAAAATCAAAAAAACCATGACCACTGCGCAAGTAGCCTGATCCAGACAGAAGAAGGATAACAACATGAGTATTGAATTAACCGCAATTGTTGCCGGAACTGTCGCTGCGGCAACGCCATTGATCTTTGCCGGGCTGGGTGAGCTGGTAGCAGAGCGTACCGGTGTCATCAATCTTGGGGTAGAAGGCATGATGCTGGTCGGTGCCATTGCTGGATTTGCTTTCGCTAGCCAGTATGAAGCCAGTGTCGCCAGTGCCTTATTTATGGGCGGATTGGCAGGCACATTGATGGCACTAATTTTTGCATTTTTTACTTTATCTTTAAGTACTAACCAATCCGCCTGTGGTCTGGCACTCACTATTTTTGGGATCGGGATTTCAGCCTTTCTTGGACAGAATTATGTCAGTACCGCCTTACCGGGTCTGGAAAATCTAAAAATTCCGGGACTCGCAGATATTCCATTCATAGGACCAGTCCTGTTCCAGCAAAACTATGTAGTGTATCTGTCCATTCTTGCTTTTGTGTTGGTGTGGTGGGTACTGAGTAAAACTCGTTTAGGCCTGTTACTGAAAGCAGTAGGGGAATCTCCAGAAAGCGCACATGCCATGGGCTATAACGTGCTGGCGATTCGCTATGGTGCAGTCATGTTTGGCGGTGCAATGGCAGGTATTGGCGGTGCATTTTTATCTACGGTTTATACGCCGATGTGGATTGAAAATATGGTTGCAGGGCGCGGCTGGATTGCAATTGCTTTAGTCGTTTTTGCTGCATGGAAACCAACACGTTTGATGTTGGGTGCATATCTATTTGGTGGTGTAACGATTTTGCAGTTTCATGCTCAAGCGCTGGGTTTAGAAGTACCGAATGAACTGTTATCGGCATTGCCATACATCGCAACCATTATTGTCTTAGTCCTCATTTCACATGACAAGAAGTTATTGAAACTCAATTTACCAGCGTCACTTGGCAAAACCTTTAGCCCTTAATCGGACGAATTTCAGGAATTAATTCATGAAAATTATAAGCGCAGATTATGTCCTGACCATGAACTCAAGCCTGGACTGTATTAAAGGTGGTGCCATCCTGATTGATGGTGTTCTCATTAAACAAGTAGGAACATTACAGGAAGTAACTCAGCAATATCCTGAAGCTGCAGTTACCCAGTATCCCAAAAGTTTATTGATGCCGGGTTTGATTAATACCCACTGCCACTCAGGCCTGCTCCGCGGTACTGCCGAAGGTTTACCAGTCTGGGACTGGCTGCAGCAGTTTATTGACCCGATGCATCGGGTAGTGACTCCGGAAGATGCCAAAATCGCCTCTTATCTCTGTTATGCAGAAGCGCTGCTATCTGGCACAACTACCATTGTGGATATGTGGCGTTATATGGAAGGTAGTGCCGAGGCTGCACAGCAACTCGGTATACGTGCAGTGCTGGTGCCATATGTGGCTGAACATTCAGATCACAACTATTTTGAAACCCTCAATAGCAATGAAGCTTTAATTCAAAAATGGCATCAAGCCGAAAATGGGCGAATTCAGGTCTGGGTTGGCTTGGAACATCTGTTTTATGCTGAAGAAAATGCATTGGCACGTATCCAGAAAATATGTCATGAATATCAGACTGGTTTTCACACGCATAGCAATGAAAGCAAGTTTGATGTCGAAGAAAACCTTCGACGTTATGGCGTGCGCCCGATCCAGACGCTGGAGCAAATGGGTATGCTGGATGTGCCTCAATGTCTGTTAGCGCATTGTGTCTGGGCTGATTCAACAGAGATCGAAATCTTAAAACACTATAATATTGGTGTCGCACATAATCCGATCTCGAATATGAAACTCACCTCGGGGGCTGCACCCATTACGGAAATGCTTAAACACGGCATAGCAGTAGGACTGGGTACAGACGGCGAGAAAGAAAATAATAATCTGGATATGTTTGAAGAAATGAAAACTGCTTCATTATTGGCGAAGTTTTCCGGTTTAGATGCCGCAGCACTCGACTCATGGTCAGTCTGTCAGATGGCAACTCGGACAGGTGCCAAAGCCTTAGGTATGCAGGATCAGATTGGTTCGCTAGAAGCTGGAAAACTTGCCGATATGATTGCAGTAGATATTGCGACCCCAAGAATGACACCCTTGATTGATCAAGGCCCGTTATTTAATTTACATACCAATCTGGTACATGCAGTACAAGGACAGGATGTGCACATGACCATGGTGAACGGTCAGATAGTAGTAGAAAACCGAAAACTGGTGCGTGCTGATCTACAAATCTTAATTGATCAGGTCAATCAGGCTGCTCCAGCCTTGTTCCAGCGCCGCGCGAAATGGCTCGCAGAACAGGGAAGTACGGTCAATGAGTTACAGCGCCTATAAATAGAACTCAAAATTGCCCCTAACTTTAAACAGGCTTATCTATGCTCCAGAATGGATAAAAAGGCTTCGATAAAGTTAGGCAGTCTTTTATGATGAATCTGGCCGACCTTGATCACTTCACAGGTCAGACCATCAGCCAGAAGGTTGTTACTTTCAGCTTTTAATTTCTGCAATGTTAACTGTAAGCCTTTTAACCATTCTTCAAGCGCCTTGATCGGAATATCATTTTTAAGATTTCCACCTTGCATGGCAGTTTTAAAATGACTCAAGGTCGTACTATCTTTAAAGCAGGCTTCCACCTGATGTTCAGTACTTTCAAACAGGCCATGCTTAATCACAAATAAAAATTTTCCAATCGCTGGTTTAAGCGCACTGAGATAAATATTTTTTTTATTCAGGGTATATCTTTTATTTCTGGTATTAATAAATTCTGAATTCCAGCCTTGAGATTCTAGAAAATGATCCATTTCAGCGAAGATGAGATCAGTGAATTGTTCCTCAATGCGTTCTGCGATTTCCTTCAGTTCATGACTGAGCACGATCAGGTTATTTTCCAGCTTTGAGCGCTAGGATTTTTCTTCATCATGCTGCTTGGATTGGGCCAAAATGGCTTGGAAGCATTGTTGTTCAGGCGTCATGATTTTACTCACTTGATATGCAGCCTTAATCACTTAATCATGTGACTGAATAGCTTTAATTGCAAGTATGAAAAGAGGAGGGAGAATTGGTAACATTTGAAAAATAAAGTATATACTTTTATCGATGCAAATTATTGTTTTTAAATTTTATATTCTATATTAAATCATTTTTTATTTAGTTTTAAGCTCGAATCATTACATATTTTGTAGCGATTCAATGGAGTTATTTATAATGACTCATTTTACTTACAATTAGCTGATCAAAAGATGAAGCCAATATAAAGTGGTTAACGAGAATATTGATTGAAAGGATTAAGAAAATATACATCTATAATCAACTATAAAGAGTCAATAATTTTAATTTTTACATATATTTAAACTTTATTTAACAGATATCACTTTTTATCTTATTTAATGGTTTTAGATACCTTTATAGAACCAGATTTTTTCAATTTTCCTCGGTAACAAATTCAAGAATAGAAAGGCGATGACCATCAAGTTTCAGTATAAAAAACGCACAAAAAGACTAAATGTTTTTTATTACGCAATTTGAATTGGTAAATTTTTGTACAAAAGAACTGATGTAGAAAAAATATTTATAGGTAGCATTATTTTTATTAATATTATATTTAATTCCTCTTAAATTATTGAATTTAAAATTTAAAATTTTCTTAAATTAAAATTAACAAAAGGATTAGATTAGCTAAACTTCATAACATTATTAATACTTTTCCTTCATTATTTGAAACTAAAAAATTAAATGAGTGTACTATATTTAGTAAAAACGTGATTAAGGTGAAGCATTTAATGTCTATTTCTCCCTTATTTAAGGCTGTCTATACATCCTTAGTTGGATTGCTATTGGCAAATACAACTACTCAGGCCGCTGATGCATTTAGTGCAGAAAGTCCGTGGATGTTGGGTGACTGGAATGGTCAACGTATCCAGCTTCAAGAGCAGGGCTATGATTTTAGCTTTGGATATACAGGTGAAATGGCAACTTTGCTTGACGCGAAACGCTCAAATAGCCATGGTACAGAATATACAGGTCAGTTAAACCTTGGTACTCATCTGGATCTGGAAAAAATTGCTGGCTGGCAAAACACTGAAGCACAAATTACAGTAACTCATCGTGATGGCCGCAACCTTTCGAATACTTCTGATGCGCTTACAGGACATTTAAGTTCAGTTCAGGAAGTATGGGGTCGCGGTCAAACTTGGCGTCTAACAGATTTCTGGATCAAGAAACAATTCTTGGATCAAAAACTGGATGTAAAAGTCGGACGTTTTGGTGAAGGTGAAGACTTTAACAGTTTTGATTGTGACTTCCAGAATCTGGCATTGTGCGGTTCACAAGTGGGTAACTGGGTAGGGGATCAATGGTATAACTGGCCAGTTTCTCAATGGGCTGCGCGGGTTAAATATAACGTTACCCCGGAAGTTTATACTCAGGTAGGGGTTTATGAATACAACCCTGAAAATGCTGACAATCGTGGCAAAGGCTTTAACCTGAGCACAGACGGATCTAAAGGCGCGATTATTCCTGCAGAAGTGGTCTGGACACCGAAACTGGGTGAGCAAAAACTGCCAGGTGAATATCGTGCCGGTTATTACTACAGCACCGCTAATGCCAAAATATTTGATGGCGTGACTCCACAAGATGAACAAACCCAAAATGGTCATCATCACGGGGGCTGGATCGTAGCGAAACAACAAATCACTGCACATCCTGGGGATACTTCTCGTGGTTTAAGCGGTTTCGTGAACGTCACTGTTCATGACTCTAAAACCAACCAAGTTAGTGATATGCAAAATATCGGTCTTGTCTACAAAGGTGCGATGGATGCCCGTCCACAGGATGAAATCGCTTTGGGTGTTGCCCGGATCAATATGAACAATGATGTATTGGGTAACCGTAGTGAAGAAGTCGATGCAGAAATCTATTACGGCATTCATGCAACTAACTGGCTAACCATTCGTCCAAACCTGCAATATGTCCATCATGTCGGCGCATATAAAGACGGTGAAAATGTCTGGGTAGGCGGAATCAAGTTTAATACGTCGTTCTAATCGGAGTTTTTAGTTGCAAATACACAATTGATTCTTCCATTACTTTGGGGCATTGATGAACTGATACTCCAAGTATTCATGTATTTATAACTAAGAACTTAACAATATGGTGTCTATGCCGCTTAAGTGCTTAGACGTTCAAGAAATCAAAAAAAAGGTGTTCAATATGAATACTTCGTCTTCAGGTTCAGTACTGAAAACGATTCTGGCAGCTATTGCTGCCATTTTCGGTTTGGTTCTGCTATTTGGAGGAATATATCTGGCAACACTTGGTGGGTCTTGGTACTACATCATTGCCGGTCTGTTCTTCCTGGCGACAGCAGTGTTATTACAAAAACGTAAAAGCACAGCTCTTATTGTTTATGCAGTATTGGTCGTTGGTACAGTGGTATGGGGGCTTTGGGAAGTGGGTTCAGACTTCTTTGCACTGGCACCACGTCTAGATATTTTAGGTCTATTCGGTCTGGCTCTGCTGATTCCTGCAGTGACTCGCGGTTTTGGCGATAGCAAAGCGGCAAAAATAGCGCTGACTGGCTCCTTGGCAATTACGATTGCTGTCATGATTTACTCTGTATTTAATGACCCGCAAGAAATCCGTGGCGAATTAAAATCACAGCAGCCTGCAGTGCATCAGTCTATTCCAGGTATTGCTGACGAAGACTGGCCAGCCTATGGTCGTACTCAGTCAGGTTTACGTTATTCTCCATTAAAACAGATTACTGCTGATAACGTAAAAGATCTGGAGTTAGCTTGGGAATTTCATACCGGTGATGTAAAAACGGATAAAGATTCTGGTGAAACTACGAATCAGGTAACCCCGATTAAAGTGGGTAATAACCTGTTTATGTGTACCACTCACCAGTACCTGATTGCACTTGATCCTGCGACGGGTAAGGAAAAATGGCGTTTTGATCCTAAGCTGAAAGCGGACAATACCTTCCAGCATTTAACTTGCCGTGGAGTGTCTTATTACGATGCCAATAACACTACCGGTTTTGAAAGCAGTCTAGCTGCTCGTTCTACAACGTCTGCCGAATGTCCTCAGAAAGTAATCTTACCAGTGAATGACGGACGTTTGGTGGCGGTCAATGCAACTACTGGTAAGGTATGTTCCGACTTTGGTAATAACGGCGAAGTCGATCTGCAAAAAGACATGCCATTCCCATATCCAGGCGGTTATAACCCGACTTCACCTCCTGTGGTGACAGGTACAACCATTATCATCGCCGGTTCAACCACAGATAACTATTCAACTGAAGAACCTTCAGGTGTCATTCGTGGTTATGATGTAAATACTGGTGAATTGCTCTGGGTATTTGATACGGGTGCGGAAGATCCAAACGCGATTCCAGCTCCTGGTCAAAAATTCGTAAATAACTCTCCAAACGCATGGGCGCCATTGGCTTATGATGCACAGCTGGATATCGTCTATGTACCAACAGGTGTAGGTACACCGGATATCTACGGTGGTCACCGTACTGAGCTAGACGAGCGTTATGCGAACTCTATGCTGGCGATTAATGCATCTACCGGTAAATTGATCTGGAACTTCCAGACTACTCACCACGACTTGTGGGATATGGATGTACCCGCTCAACCGACATTGACTGATATCAAAGACAAAAACGGGAACATGGTTCCAGCGATCTATGTGCTGACCAAAACCGGTAATGCCTTTGTATTAGACCGTCGTACAGGTGAAGCGATCGTTCCGATTACTGAAAAACCAGTACCTCAGTCAGTAAAACGCGGTCCGCAAACCAAAGGCGAGTGGTATTCAAAAACTCAACCGTTCTCTGACTTTAATCTGGCTCCTCAAGATAAATTGACTGATAAAGACATGTGGGGTGCCACTATGTTTGACCAGTTGATGTGTCGTGTATCGTTCAAGAAATTAAACTATGACGGTATTTATACGCCACCATCTGAAAACGGGACGCTGGTCTTCCCGGGTAACTTGGGGGTATTCGAATGGGGCGGTATGTCTGTGAATCCAGACCGTCAAATTGCATTGACCAACCCAATTGGTTTGCCATTTGTATCTCGTCTGATTCCGCAAGATCCGAACCGTAAGCAGACTGCCAAAGGTGCAGGTACTGAAGCGGGGGTACAGCCAATGTATGGCGTGCCTTATGGTGTTGAAATCAGTGCCTTCCTCTCTCCATTCGGCTTACCATGTAAACAACCTGCATGGGGTTATGTGGCTGGTGTTGATCTGACCAATCATGAAATCGCTTGGAAACGTCGTATCGGTACGATTCGTGACAGTATGCCGGGCATTCCATTGCCTCCATTTAAAATGGGTGTACCAATGTTAGGTGGTCCAATCTCGACTGCAGGTAATGTGATGTTTGTCGGTGCAACTCAAGACAATTACATCCGTGCGATCAACGTGACTAATGGTGATGAGCTGTGGAAAGGTCGTCTACCTGCAGGTGGTCAAGCGACGCCAATGACTTATGAAGCCAATGGTAAGCAGTATGTTGTGATTATGGCGGGTGGTCACGGTTCCTTCGGTACCAAAATGGGTGACTCTTTGGTTGCCTATGCACTACCTGACAGTAAATAATGAAGTTTTATAGTTAAGTAAAAAAGCCTGATTCGTCAGGCTTTTTTATGCAAAATACAGGCTGTTATGACAATAAAGCTTGATTATAAAATCATGAACCTTTAGCTCGGCTTTCCTGCAAGTATTAAGTTTGATCTTTTGCAGATGCTGAGTCTTCAAAATTAATAAGACACTTTTAAAACGTTTGAACTCCCATGGCATGAGTGAATGCCAGATATCAGGAATATTAGCTATGCACCTTCATACCACGCGGTTGCCGATGAAATCGACTTTATCCTGTCTGATTGCTTGTATCAGTCAAGGAATTTATGCGGAGGAACCGGTTGAGGTACAGCGACTGGCTCCCATTGTGGTTGAAGCAACTCGTACAGATCGTGCCATTCTGGAAACACCGGCATCTACCTATTATCTGAATCAGGAACAACAGAATAGCCTGAATGTAAATCTGTCTGAAACCTTAAAAGGTGTACCAGGTTTACAGCTGAATAACCGCGAAAATTATGCTCAGGATTTACAGATATCAATGCGGGGCTTCGGTGCACGTTCGACTTTCGGTGTGCGAGGAGTACGTTTATATGTAGACGGTATTCCTGCGACTATGCCGGATGGGCAGGGGCAAACCTCGAATATTGACCTGAATAGTCTGGATCATATTGAAGTGCTGAGTGGGCCATTTTCTTCGCTATATGGTAATTCTTCTGGCGGAACCATCCTGACACAAAGCCGTGAAGGGCAGGGACCGGATTCAATCACTTTGGGATATTCGGGTGGCAGTCAGAATAAAGGCCAAACTAATCTGGTACTACAAGGTGGTTCAGAAAATGCGTCTGAACCAAGCTATATCATCAGTTCATCTTATTTTGATACGGATGGTTTCCGTGATCATAGTGGTGCACATAAAGTACTGAACAATGCCAAGCTGACTTGGGATCTGGACGATGGCTCTAAAATTAACTGGGTCAATAACTATGTCAAAATTGCAGCAGATGATCCAGGTGGTTTAACTCGAGATCAATGGCGAGAAAATCCTAAACAGGTCGCAGCGAATGTGTTGCTATATAATGCACGTAAAGAAATTGAGCAATTCCAGACAGGACTGACCTGGAACAAGCCGATCAATGATCAGCATGAATTGTACGGTATGGCATATTGGGGACAGCGTGAAGTCACTCAATATCAATCTATTCCAAGTACAGCACAAGGTGGTCCAAATCATGCGGGTGGTGTCATTGATTTTGACCGTCAGTTTTATGGAGCAGATCTTCGCTGGACCGGAACAGATATTTTACAAAACACTAAATTGATTGCTGGTGTGGCTGTAGATGGTATGACCGAAGACCGTAAAGGCTATCAAAACTTTGTCGGTAATACTTTAGGCGTTAAAGGTGAACTCCGTCGTAATGAAGACAATACGCTTTGGAATGCAGATCCTTATATTCAAGCATCTTATAACTTTGCGCCAGATTGGACGCTAGATGCTGGTTTGCGTTATAGCAATGTGCATTTTAAATCTGAAGATCGATACCTAAGCAATGGCGATAATTCAGGTAAAACGACTTATGAGAAATTACTGCCTTCAGTTGCATTAAGTTGGAAAATTTTTCCTGATTTAATAACTTATGCAAGCTATGCACAAGGTTTTGAAACACCAACATTTACCGAAATGGCTTATCCGGCTGATGGTAGCAACGATGTACTAAGCTTAAAAGCGGCTGAAAGTGAAACTTATGAGCTAGGATTAAAATCTGCGAATCGCTTTGGTGATATGACCTTAGCAGCATTTCAGACTCAAACCAAAAATGACATTGTTTCTGCGGGAAGTGATGGCGGGCGCTCAACGTTTCGTAATGCAGATAAAACTCTAAGAAAAGGATTAGAGCTATCTTGGAATAAAGATCTTTGGCGTGATCTAACAGCTCAAGCCAGCTATAGCTATATTGATGCAACATTTGATGCCGATATTCCAGCAATTGGTACAGTAGCTGCAGTTTCGTCAGGTAATTATATTCCTGGAATTGCTAAAAATCAGGCTTTTGTCAGTCTAGGCTGGAAACCTGAAAATGGCTTTAATGCAGGTCTTGATGTGCGTTATTCAGACCGAATTTTTGTGAATGATATTAATTCTGAAGTTGCACCAAGTTATACAGTGGCTGGGGCTAATGTAGGCTATAACTGGAATGTCAAAGATTTATCTATAAAAACGTTTGCACGCGTAGATAATCTGTTTGATAAGGATTATTCAGGTTCAGTCATTGTGAACGAAAGCAATGGTCGTTTCTATGAACCTGCAGAAGGTCGTAACTGGAGTGCTGGTTTAAGCGTGACAAAACAGTTTTAATTTAAATCTGACTTAAGCTTTCTCAATTTATTCAAGATTAATATTCACATATGAGTGTCCGCCAAGATAAGCAATAAGTGCAAATCTAAGGCGGACATTTCTATTTAAAGCTAATATATAATTCATTTCGTATAATGTTGCCAT
>NZ_DCRI01000032.1:0-48175 GCF_002324975.1 Acinetobacter sp. UBA1496
AACTTGTCAATCTGACAAACCTGTTTAATCACTCGGTAATATTGTTCTATTTGCCAATGACTTGAATGTAATTCAGGAAAACCATCAAAGGACAATAAATCATCTTCATCTTGATGCACAATATAAAACCTCTGCTGTTCTTTTAACTGAGTCTTAAATAATTGTACAAAGCCAAAATCTTTGAGCCAGCCCCCTTGACCCTGATGGAAATCTGGCAATAAACGCAGTTGAAACCATTGTCCTTAATCCTAAAAAATTAAAAAGCCTGTACAGTTGTACTTTTCAACTCAGTAAAACTATGTAGAAAAAATGAATATTACCATAAGTCTTGTTTATTTTTAGTAAATGATTATACTTCTCATTTTTATTGCGGAAATTCACTCTCTCCGAGCCTTAAATCATGATGAAATTTTCACCACAGCCGCTTTGTGGTTCTAACCTATTCAAATATAGCCTTCTCAGCTTTATGATTTTAAATGCGCATGCAGCCTATGCGGATGAAGCGACACTACAAAATAATGAGAACCCCTCCTCTCAAGCGACGACAAACAAATCGAATACAGCAGCAGTTCTGCCTACCTTGAAAATTGAGGCAATGAGTGAACTTGATCCAATCAAAAGCTATGTCGATTATGATCAGGCCAATGTCACACGAAATGGGTTAAAGAAAAAAGATATTCCTCAAACCATCGACACCATCGATGTACAGAAATATAAAATCTATGGCTCTAACGACCTCAGTGTGATGCTACAAGGTACACCAGGGGCTTCAACCAACTACGATATGCGCGGTGATGGCATTACCCTCCGTGGTTTCTCTGCCGACTCGGGTGATATTTACCGTGATGGTATCCGTGAAAGTGGTCAAGTCCGTCGTAGTACCGCAAATGTGGAACGGATTGAAATTTTAAAAGGGCCTGCCTCGGTGTTATACGGTCGTAGTGCTGGCGGCGGTGTGGTCAATATGGTGAGTAAATACGCCAACTTTGACTCAAAAAGCTCAGTCGGTACTTACGTAGGCTCATATGATACTTATGGCGCAACAGCGGATATTAACCAAGTGTTGAATGACAATTGGGCTGTCCGTTTAACAGGTGAATACGGTGAAGCGGATAGTTTCCGTTCAGGCATTGATAGTAAAATTGAAATGATCTCGCCAAGTTTCACTTATAAAAATGATGATGAAACCCTCACGTGGACCACACAATATACCTATGACAAATTAGGTCGAGTACCTGACCGTGGACCAAGTTATAGTGTTTTACCTGCTGGCACATCGATTAAAACGGGTTTTGCTCAAGAGGGTGATTATGTTAATGACGTGCTACAGGTCATTCGCTCAGATGTAAGTTATGAATTTGCGCCAAATTGGACTTTCCATTGGGCTGCGAGCTACAGACAAGCCGAACAAAACTTTGATCATTTTTATTTAGGTGGCTACTGTGCAACTGCAAATACTGTAATCCGTAACGCAGGTACATGCCAAGGTCATGTAGGCGAAATCTCTCAAATTTATTATTGGCAACAAACAAACAATAAAACCACAAGTAATACCTTTGATATTAAAGGCGAATTCAACACAGGATCAATTAAACACAACCTTGTTTTCGGCAGTGACTGGAGCTATGAACAGCGCGAACCGCGTCTAGCCAATACCAATCAAAATGGTTCTGCAATTTATGGTTATGTAGACCCAATTACAGGTGAACGCCAAGCCAGTCGAGGTACAGGTCCACTTAAAATTAGTCAACACAATTATAATCAGGGTACAAGTTTAGGTTTCTTTGCCCAAGACTTAATCAGCTTAAGTGAACAATTCAAAATCATGCTCGGCATGCGCTACGACAGCTATGATTTTTCTACCACCAACAAACTACCAAATGTTGATGCAGATAAACGTAAACGATCTGTCGATGATGATTCATTTAGCCCAAATGTCGGCGTGGTCTGGCAGCCGAATGAACATCAAAGTCTGTACGCATCATACAGTAAAAGTTTTGCTCCCTTTGGCGGCTCTATGGGTGTCAATCCAATTTCATCAGCAAGCCAAGATATGAACATCTTTAATGCTGAGCCACAATATAACGAACAATACGAAATTGGCGTGAAAAGTGATTGGTTCGATGAACGCCTCAATACCCAGTTCTCTGTTTATGACATTCGTAAAAAGAATATCCGTTACCGTCCAGATCCAGATGTTCCAGACGTATGGGCTGTGGGTGGCGAACATCAATCCAAAGGCTTAGAATTTAGTTTTATTGGTCGCGTATTGGATAATCTTTTTGTCCGTGGTGGTTATGGTTACACCGATGCTCAAGTCAAAAAGGACAAAGAAAAGCCTGAAAATGTAGGAAATACCCTTTCTAATACCTCTAAAAATACAGGCAACCTGTTTGTGCGCTACTTACCTACAGAAAAGCTTTATGGTGAAGTGGGTGTGACCTATGTTGGCTCTTATTACACAAACATCAATAACTTGAACAAAATGGAAGGCTACAACCGTGTCGATGCTGCCATTGGTTATAGTGCTGACCCATGGAACGTGACTTTAGCTGTCAGTAACTTGACCAATAAAGAATACTGGCGTTCGGACTCTATGCCAGGTACACCACGCAGCTTCCTCATGCGTTTGAACTACCAGTTCTAAACCCCTTTAGTTAAAACGCCATCTCAAGCGGAACAGGCCACTGTTCCGTTTTTTATGCTTAGCAAGGGACGACTAAGCCAATCAATGCATGCTCATAACCTTTTCTGATAAAGCGCAAGAAACGGATTTTCAGGCCTGACTGGATTTGTTACTGTTTTCTTAAGTTAAATGATTTCCGCGAGTAATCATGACAGAACATAGTAATTACGCACGTGTGGCAAAGGCGATTGAATATATTGAACAAAACTTCAAACAGCAACCCAGTTTGGCTGAGATTGCAGAACACTGAACCGTACCGGGTTTGTCGGCAACCAAACTTTCTGAGATGAGAAGCATTGCTTCGCAAGACGTAGCGAAGCGTAGTGTCGCGATGAAATAAGTAAAATATACCCCTGAAATCAGAGAAAGAGCGGTTCAATTATTGATTAAATCCGAAAAAGATTATCCATCGAAGTGGGCTGCGATTAGTGCGATTGCGCCTAAAATTGGTTGCACTCGCATTCGACTTTTAAAAATAAACTAGAATTAGACCTTTTGCGAAAGTATCATTTTGCCTAATTTTTGAATTGGTTAAAACCTTATTAAATGTAGCTTTAGGCTGTTTAAATTTTGACTAACGTAAGAAGTCTATTGATTTAATTTTAAATTAGTTAAAAAGGGCTTTATTGCACAAACTTATCTCTAAATAATTATTTTACAATATAATTTTCAAATGAATAAGCCTACACCTACAATTTATCGTATCACCAATTGGCCCGCATATAACCGAGTACCCATTAATCGCGGAAATATTGCCATTTGGTTCGATCCAGCTAAGCAATGGTATGCTCCATCAAAAGGCAAACAAGGGCGAAATCAAACCTACTCCGATGCAGCCATCCAATGTTGCTTAATGATTAAATCCTTATTTCGTCTGTCTTTATGTATGGTCACTGGCTTTGTGCAAAGTCTGATTAAACTTTGCGGCTGAGCAGCCCCGAATATCAGTGATATTCGTACAGTACGCTTTGTAGAAGATAAAAGCATATTGATATTGCAATCAGCTACCAAAAAAGTAGCGATGGGCTGCATCTGCTCATGGACTCTACAGGCATGAAGTTTCTAGGTGAGGGCGAATGGAAACGCAAGAAACATGGAGCTGAATATCGTCGCCAATGGCGTAAACTACATATTGGTATAGATGCCAAAACCCTGCAAATACGAGCAGTTCAGCTCACAACAAATAATGTCAGTGATTCACAGTTACTTGGTGATTTACTTAATCAGATTCCACAAGATGAGCAGATTGACTCTGTTTATACCGATGGAGCTTATGACACCAAGCAATGCCGTCAGGTCATTGCAGATCGGCAAGTACATGCGGTGATTCCACCTAGAAAAAATGCGAAACCATGGAAAGATACAAAGAGTAGCTCGCTAGAGCGAAATGAATTACTTCGAACAGTTAAACGTTTAGGCAGGACACTCTGGAAAAAATGGTCAGGCTATCATCGGCGAAGTTTGGTTGAAACTAAGATGCACTGCATTAAATTATTAGGAGATAAACTCAGTGCAAGGCGTTTTGATAGCCAAGTCGATGAGATTCATGCACGTGTATCAGTCCTCAACAGATTTACGGAATTAAGTCGACCACTTACCCAAGTTACGCTTTAAATTTGGCTCAATTAGGGGTACTTTGCATTTCAAATCTTTGTGCAACAAAGCCAATCGGAAGAGATTTTTTGTACAATGAGGTTCAGAAAGGGCTCTTGAGCAATATAATTTACAGATGAAGAAGTCAGCACCTAAAATCTAGCTTACAACCAATTGCACCACAATTGTCAGTAAAAAATACTCGTAAATGATCTGCCACATTTTTTGCCACACTTTATTTAAATACTATCATTGTTAATTAAAGTGAAATGGTTAAAAAACAGTAAATACATATGCTTATGTATGATGGAGTCTGATGGAGTTAAACTTAAGTGAGTTCAACTCCCGCCATCTCCACCAAAATTCTTGTTATAAATCAGCCGCTTATATAAGTGGCTTTTTTATTAAGTATTTTTTCTACTAATTAAAATTTTATTATCATCATTATCTTTAGTGATCACTTTAAATATAAATAGGTGTGAGAGTAGTTCTAAATCTTAAATTTTATAAGTTTCATTGAGCTTAATAAAAAAACAATAAACCAAAAAAAAATAGTTTTTCTGCAAACTTATTTGAATAGAAATAAAGATAATTTTATTTGATCCAATAAGGTGAATTACATTCATAAAATTTTATTGGGCTTTTAAAAATTATACGGCAAGAACATGAATATTATAGAAAAATATTCTTTATCTTCAATGTAATTACGATGCTAAAGGAATATTTCATAAGAATAATCAAAGCAGCTTTCGCTGCTTTGATTATTCAGTAGAAGCAGATCAGGCAGCCTCAAGTCTATCCGTAATCAGCTCAACTCCTGTCGCAGCTTTGATCTGTTCCAGTGTGACATCTTGAGCGAGTTCTACCAGAACCACTCCGCGTGAAGTAATATCCATCACACCGAGATCGGTAATGATTCGATTGACGACACCTTTACCGGTCAACGGCAAGGTACACTGAGGAACGATTTTCGGTGAACCGTCTTTCGCTGTATGTTCCATCAGCACTACAACTTTCTGCACACCGGCTACCAGATCCATGGCACCGCCCATACCTTTGACTTTCTTGCCTGGAATCATCCAGTTTGCCAGATCACCCTTTTCGGAAACTTCCATTGCCCCCAGAATCGCAATATTGACATGTCCACCGCGAATCATGGCAAACGAATCCGCACTGGAAAAGAAGGCAGCACCTTTACGGGCAGTCACCGTCTGTTTACCTGCATTAATTAGATCTGCATCAACGGTTTCTACAGTTGGAAATTCATCAATGCCTAACAGGCCATTTTCAGACTGGAGCCAGACGTTGATATCGTCCGGAATATGGTTGGCCACCAGTGTTGGTAAACCGATACCGAGATTGACATAGAACCCATCTTCAAGTTCCTGTGCTGCACGTTGAGCCATTTGATTTCGAGTCCAAGCCATGATTATGCTCCCGCCTTTAAGGTCATCTGTTCAATGCGTTTTTCTGGTGAAGCATTAACGACAATTCGATTCACATAGATTCCAGGCAGATGGATATCATCGGGATCAAGTTCACCAATTTCGACGACCTGTTCAACTTCAGCCACAGTGATTTTCCCGGCCACGGCACATTCAGGATTGAAATTACGCGCGGTTTTACGAAAGACCAGATTCCCAGCCTTATCCGCTTTATAGGCTTTAACCAGTGCCAAATCTGCGGTTAATGACTTTTCCAGGATAAATTCTTTACCCTCAAATTCACGGACTTCTTTGCCTTCAGCAACCAATGTGCCGACACCGGTTTGGGTGTAGAAAGCGGGAATTCCAGCACCACCCGCACGCAGTTTTTCTGCCAGTGTACCTTGTGGCGTCAGCTCTACTTCCAGCTCACCATTCAGATATTGGCGCTCAAATTCCTTGTTCTCACCGACATAAGAAGAAATCATTTTTTTGATCTGCTTGGTCCGCAGCAATTTACCCAAACCAAAATCATCGACCCCTGCATTATTGGAAATACAGATGAGGCCGGTGACACCGCTATTTTTTAAGGCTTCTATGAGTGCTTCTGGAATGCCGCATAAACCAAATCCACCGACCGCCAGTGTTTGATGATCTGCCACAATATCCGCTAAAGCATCCTGAGCATTCGCAACCACTTTATTCATCAGAAATCCCTTCTTTAAAAATTTAAGCATCCATCTTGGCTTCACGAGCGCTATGGTCTAATTCATCTGCATGCAGGAAGTGGGTATGTGAAGGCGCACGTTTGGTTTTGCTCCATTGTTCCAGCATGTCATACTTCATTGCTTCGGTAATCATGGCAATTTTCTGGTGTGCTTTTTCATCATCATAAGCCAGTTCCAGGCGATGACCATTTGGATCGAAGAAGTAAATCGAATGGAAAATGCCATGATTGGTAATGCCCAGTACATCCACGCCATTGGCTTCCAGATGTTCTTTAGCCTGAACTAATGCCTGACGATCCTTCACTTTTAAGGCAATATGCTGCACCCATTTTGGGGTATTTTCATCGCGGCCCATTTCTGGTTGGGTTGGCAGTTCAAAGAAGGCCAAGACATTGCCATTGCCTGCATCTAAAAATAGATGCATATAGGGGTCGAAAGCTTTGGTAGACGGGACATGATCCTCGGCAAAAGCCAGAATAAAGTCCATGTTCAGGTTTTTTTTGTACCATTCCACAGTTTCTTTGGCATCTTTACAGCGGTAGGCGACATGGTGAATTTTTTCGATTTGAATGGTCATGGTTATATCCTTATATGTTCTTATGCTGCATCAGGCTGCGCTTCAGGTGCAGCTTCTTGAAATGCATCCAGTGAGTTGCAATGGGCATAAATCGATTCAATTTTCGGAAAATCTGAAAGATCGATATTGAAACGTTTGGCGTTATATACTTGTGGAATCAGACAGCAATCTGCAAGGCTCGGCTGATCTCCAAAACAGAATTGTCCATTTGAATGTGTCAATTGAGCTTCAAGTGCTTTTAAGCCGGTAATAACCCAGTGTCTGTACCATTCGGTTTTCTGTTCATCGCTGGCATTCAGGGTTTTACTGAGATATTGAAGTACACGCAGGTTATTTAATGGATGAATGTCACAAGCAATATTCAGACTGAAGGCCCGAATCAGTGCACGCTGTTGCAAATTCTTGGGCAACAGTGGAGTTTCTGGAAATTTTTCTTCCAGATATTCAATGATGCTGAGCGACTGGGTCAGCGTGAAATCATCTTCGATTAAGGCAGGGACCAGCTCACTCGGATTGACCTGACGAAACGTTTCACTATGCTGTTCGCCACCATTGTTCACCAGATGAACCAGGATATGTTCTGCTTCGAGTCCTTTCAGGTGGAGTGCAATACGAACCCGGTAAGCGGCTGAACTCCGAAAATAGGTATATAGTTGCATGGTCATAAGCTCACCCTGGACTATTCAGTAAAATCGAAATTAAGCGCTGGCAGGATTTTGCCGCTCACAGCACCGAAACCGATACGCAGACCATCTTTTTCACAATGACCTTTCATAATCACGGTATCACCGTCCTGAATGAAGGTGCGCTGTTCACCATTCGACAACGTCAGTGGCTTGGTGGCATTCCAGGTAATTTCAAGCAATGAACCATAAGAGTTAGGCGTAGGACCGGAAATTGTGCCTGAACCCATCAGATCACCGACCTGAACATTACAGCCGGCAATGGTGTGATGAGTCAGCTGCTGTGCCATCGACCAGTACATATATTTGAAATTGGTTTCACAGATCACATCAGCCTGGTCTGAATTTGCAGGCTGAATTTCAACAGACAGGTTAATGTCATAGCTGTTACTGCTGTTATCTTCACGCAGATAAGTCAGAGGTTTGGGATCTTGAGTAGGTGAGCTGGTTTTAAATGGTTCAAGTGCTTCCATAGTTACGATCCATGGCGAGATCGAAGAGGCAAAAGTCTTGGCGTTAAATGGACCTAGGGGTACATATTCCCATTGTTGCAAGTCACGTGCAGACCAGTCATTGAATAGCACCATACCAAAAATATGGTCCCAAGCATTTTCAATTGCAATGGGCTCGCCTAAGTTATTTGGCTTGCCGATGATAAAGCCAGTTTCCAGTTCGAAGTCGAGTTTGCGACATGCTGAAAATACTGGGCGATTAGAATCCGGTAATTTGATCTGTCCAGATGGACGCACGATCTCTGTACCGCTGACAATTACGGAGCTGGCACGACCGTTATAACCGACTGGAAGTTCTGACCAGTTGGCTAACAGAGCATTTTTCGGATCACGGAACATACAGCCAACATTGGTGGCATGTTCTTTAGATGAATAGAAATCGGTATAGCCCGGGATATGCACCGGCAGATGCATTGTGACGTCTGACTGTTTAAAGAAAACCTGATCATGGAGTTCCTGATTGTCACGCAATTCGGCATGATCTGCTGACAACAGCATCTGTAACTCTGCTCGTACTTTAGACCAGTTGGCTTTACCTGACTCAATAAAGGCATTCAAGGTTGGCCGATTAAAAAATTGCTGACCTTCTTCTAGTTTTAAATAACCTTTTTGTTCCAATGCTGCCAAGTCAACCACCCATTCTCCAAGTGCCACCCCGGCACGTGGTTGGACGTTCTGCTTATCACTGAAAATACCGTAAGGAAGGTTTTCTAAAGGGAAATCTGAATCAGGAGCGATGTCGATAAATGACTTTAAACGCGTCGTCATAAATATGAATCCTTTCCGTGGAAAATTTAAGTTCTATACAGAATCATACTTATATTTTTAAATTACGCAATAAATAATTTTATTATGTATAATGTAAATTTGTTAATATGCGGCTATGATCTGAATCTGGAATCAGATTTGGCCGAACAAGATTTTTGATTTCAGTAGTACAATGGTTTTATAGAGCCATGAAAATTAGTGCGTATATGCAGGATGAAACGATGAACGTTGAGGAAGGAAAATTACAGGGAGGGGTGCAGTCTCTAGAAGTAGGATTAACTGTACTCGATGCATTGACTGAACATAATGCACCGATGATGTTAAAAGAGCTGTCAGAAGTCCTGTCCATGCATCCTGCAAAAGTGCATCGCTATGTGGTGAGTCTGATACGTAAAGGGTATGCCCAGCAGCTCAGTGATGGACGTTATAGCTTGGGTGAGCGTGCTCACGCATTTGGCGTCAATGCCTTAAAACGTACCGATATGCTGGAATTAACCCAAAAATATATTGCGCAGATTCAGCAGCATTTAAATTGCAGTATTCATGTCAGTAAATGGTTCGCCGATGGTGCTGTGGTGGTTCAGTCGCTTGAATCCAACCATGTATTTAATATTATTACCCGGGTCGGCTCGCGTATGCCTTTGCTAAAGTCAGCAACTGGTCGTTTACATGCCTGCCTTCAGCCAGAACACATCATCAAGCCTTTGCTGGAAAAAGAGTGGGCGAGTAGCGCTAAAGCAGGTCAATATCCTGCGAACTGGGAAGAATTCTTGCAGCTTAAAGAGAAAATCCTGCAGCAGGGCTATGCGTCAGTGACCGGTGATATGATGGCGGGCATTCATGCAGTGGCGATTCCGGTGTATAACTTTAGCCGACAGCTTGATCATGTGATTACCTGTATCGGCACCGAAGACCAATTGCCAGCAGATCAGATGCAACAGGCTATTGATTATCTGCTAGGGATCCAAAAACAGATTGATGGCTTGTTTAATCCACAGGTGGCTGTCTAATACTTTCTTCTATTACATATAATTTATAGTCATTACATAGATCCAGTCCTGATTGGGTACTGGATCTTTTTTATATCCTAATATTGACTCTCCGACAAACCCGGTACGATTCAAAGAGCCTTATCTGACCCTATTTTTATTTAGAAAGATCAAATCACTATTCATAAAAAAAGCCTTCCAGCACTTAAGCTAGAAGGCTTCTAACAACTTAATTATTTTTAAGCAATCAACGGTTCAGCTTCATTTTGCATTTTGATCACCGCAGCCATCGACTCTGCAACATAATCAATATTGCTGAGGTTCAGACCCGCTGTACACATCCGGCCACTACGGACCAGATAAATACCGTAATGCTGTTTTAACAGATCCACTTGCTCAGCAGTTAAGCCGGTATAGCTGAACATGCCTTGTTGCTGGGTCAGGTAGCTGAAATCAAGTTCTGGTAGTGCCTGAGACAATTTTTCTTTGAGTAAGCCTCGCATACGTAAAATACGCTGGCGCATTTCTTCAACTTCAGCCTGCCATTGCTGAAACAGTTCAGGGTTATTTAACACCTGACTGACCAATAGCGCACCATTGGCCGCTGGACTCGAATAAATCCGGCGAACTGTAGCTTTTAACTGGCCTAAAACATTTTGTGCGCTTGTAGCGTCATCACAAACAAAGCTTAAACTACCAATACGCTCTCCATATAAAGAGAAGATTTTGGAAAATGAATGACTGACGATGAAATTCATACCGGCTTGATCAAGTGCACGAATGGCATAGGCATCCAGTTCCAGACCCTGACCGAAACCTTGATATGCCATATCCAGGAACGGAATTAAGGATTGAGCCTTTAATACTTCAATGACTTGATCCCACTCATGTGGCTGTAAGTCTGCCCCGGTCGGGTTATGACAACATGGATGTAATAACACAATACTTTGAGCGGGCAGCTGTTTTAAGCAATCCAGCATCGCCGGTACATTAACGGCATTGGTTTCTGCATCATAATAAGGATAGAAATGGGTCTGAATACCAGCGCCATTAAAGATGGCAATATGGTTTTCCCAAGTCGGCTGGCTCACCCAGATTTCAGATTCTGGAAAATATTTTTTCAAAAAGTCAGCGCCGACTTTTAGCGCACCTGAGCCGCCCAAGGTCTGAATCGTGACTACACGGCCTTGCTCGCGGGCAGGGCTGGAAGTTCCAAAAATTAATTCCTGTGCAGCCTGGTTAAAGCTGTTCAGACCATCCATCGGCAAGTAAACACGAACTTTATTATAGTCAGGGGTCAGGTAAGTATAGGCTTTTTGCACTGAGTCTAGCTGCGGCACGATATTATCTTCGTTGTAATACAGGCCGATGCTTAAGTTAACTTTGTTATTACGCTGATCTTTGTTGAATTCTTCCATTAAAGAGAGAATCGGATCACCGGCATAAGTATCAATATGTTGAAACATGAATCTATCCTAATCTAATCAATATGCGATTACGCTTCTGGTAAAGAGCTAATTTTGCTGTTGTCTAACATAGCCGTCTGAGATTCCAGTTTGCGCTTAAAGAAGTAGGCAACCGAGAGAATACCAATCCAGACCGGAATCATGATGACAGCAACGCGCATGTCCGGGGTGCTGCTCATAATCAGCAGAATACCGCCCATAAATGCGATACATAAATAGTTGGTAAATGGATAAGCCACACTTGGAAAATCGGTTCTAGTCTGCGTACGATTCATGGATGTCTTGAATTTCAAATGAGTATAGGAAATAACAAGCCAGTTAATCACGATGGCAGCAACCACCAGCATCATCAACATGCTAAAGGCTTTTTCCGGTACCAGATAATTTAATAAAACGCACATCAAGGTGAAAAACGCTGAAACCATCACCGCATTCACAGGGATGCCACGCTGATTAATCTTGCTTAAGAACTTCGGCGCATTACCTTGCTGGGCTAAACCTAAGAGCATACGGCTGGTACAGTAGTTAGTACTGTTATATACCGAAACCGCCGCGGTTAACACCACGAAATTCAAAACTCCGGCAACTGTCTGACTGCCGAGAGAATCAAAAATCATCACAAATGGACTACCACCTTGCGCCATCATGTTCCAAGGGTAAAGTGATAAAATCACTACCAGACTCAGGATATAAAATAACAGGACACGGTAGACAATTTGATTGACTGCTTTAGGCAAAGTCTTTTTCGGATTATCAGTTTCTGCTGCTGCGATCCCGACCAGCTCAATGCCGCCAAAAGCAAACATGATCATGGCCATCGCCATAATCAGGCCCATGATTCCATTCGGGAAGAAGCCGCCGAGTTGCCATAAATTTTCCAGACTGGACTGGCTATGGCCGCTACCACTGACAAGCAAGTAGCTGCCGAACGCAATCATGGCAATAATTGCACCAACTTTAATGATCGCCAGCCAGAACTCCATTTCACCGAATAATTTCACATGAAGCAAATTAATGATATTGATGAAAATGAAGAAGCCGAGGGCAGAAACCCAGGTCGGAATTTCTGGCCACCAGTAATGGATATAAAGACCGACGGCACTTAATTCGGCCATACAGACCAGAATATTCAGTACCCAGTAATTCCAGCCCGACATAAATCCGGCAAATTTGCCCCAGTATTTATAAGCGAAATGACTAAAAGAACCGCTCACAGGTTCATGTACAATCATTTCACCCAGCTGGCGCATCATTAAGAAGGCAATCAAGCCTGCAATGGCATAACCTAAAATGACGGAAGGCCCAGCAAGCTTGATCGTTTGTGAAATTCCAAGAAACAGTCCGGTACCAATTGAACCACCGAGTGCGATAAGCTGAATATGCCGGTTACTTAAACCTTTTTTCAGGTTTCCTTGTTCAATATGCTGCATTTTTATTCATCATCCATGTGAGATTAAGTGCTGAACTATGATGTGCTTTATTATTTTTATGCCGTCATCGATGCAGAATCTTAAGTGTTATACGAGCGTATACGTTGAAACAGAGGCAACCATACCGATGCATATGAGACTACATAGACACCGGTATGGTTTTAAAAAGGTCAGGCTTTAGAAATGTCTAAAACACCACGTTTGATCTGATCACGTTCGATTGATTCAAATAAGGCCTTAAAGTTCCCTTCACCGAAGCCATCGTCATCTTTGCGCTGGATAAACTCAAAGAACACCGGACCAATCATATTTTCAGAGAAAATCTGTAACAGCAGGCGTTTATTACCGTCTTTGGTATTGCCATCGAGCAGAATGCCGCGTTTTTGCAGCTCATCCGCAGGCTCACCATGGTTCGGCAAGCGCTCATCCAGCATTTCATAGTAAGTGCTTGGCGGTGGCGTCATGAACTTGGTGCCTAAATCTTTCAGCTTGTCCCAGGTCTCAAGCAGGTCATCACAGATAAAGGCAATGTGCTGAATGCCTTCTCCATTGAATTCGTTCAGGAATTCAGCGATCTGGCCATTACCTTTGTCTGAATCTTCATTTAGTGGAATACGGATCTTACCATCTGGTGCTGTTAGTGCCTTAGAAGTCAGGCCAGTGTATTCGCCTTTAATATCGAAGTAGCGGATTTCTTGGAAGTTGAAAATCTTTTCATAGAAATCTGCCCAGTACTGCATACGACCTTTATAAACGTTATGCGTTAAATGGTCGATTTCATTCAGGCCTGTGCCGGCTGGACGCGATGGAACATTATCAAAGAAGATAAAATCATTTTGGTAAATGTCACAATCGACCAGGAAGATTGGAGAACCACCGATTCCTTTAATCGCAGGGATGTTAAGCTCCATTGGGCCGATTTTGCTATAAATCGGTTCTGCACCGATTTCAATCGCCTTTTGAAAAGCTTTTGCCGCATTCCTGGTACGGAAGCCCATTGCACAAGCAGAAGGACCGTGCTCTTTATAGAAAAATGCTGCATATGATTCAGGCTGATAATTCAGAATGATATTAATATTGCCCTGGCGCCATAAATAGACATTTTTCGATTTATGCTTCGCCACTTTAGTGAATCCGATGGCTTGGAAAACTGGATCCAGCTGGCCATCTTCAGATACAAATTCAATAAATTCGAATCCACACAGTTCTAATGGATTGGCTAATTCATTCATACAACATCCTCATTTCTTAGAAGCAATCCTATTGCTCATCTTTTACTGTCTGTTCAGGCTCTACGGAGGTATGACTGCCGTTTTATATTGAGAAGACAAATCCGTTTGCCTGACTTCTTTGAC
Organism: Acinetobacter sp. UBA1496; assembly: GCF_002324975.1. NCBI lineage: Bacteria > Pseudomonadati > Pseudomonadota > Gammaproteobacteria > Moraxellales > Moraxellaceae > Acinetobacter > Acinetobacter sp. UBA1496. The sequence continues at coordinate 14,212 of NZ_DCRI01000032.1, forward strand.
TTGTTGAACTGCATCGATTCCTGATGCACACAAGAAAAAGAAGGAATTTAACTCATCATACTGGATCTTGAATATTATTCAATACGTAATCTAATTACGTAATAAATAATTTAGTAAAATATGAGGTTAATTTATAACATAAATTAATGTTATTCATAAAAAATATTTTTTGGATAATTCCAAGATACTAAATCATAGGAAATGTAGTTTTTTGTAAATCTGATTGGCATCTAATCAACCTGTTAAAGTAACTGCTGAGCAAAGGCTTTTTCAGAGAAATATGAAGCAAGAAGTCTGAAAAATTGAAATATCCAGATCTGAGTTTTCAGCTAATTTTCCACAAAAAAGAAAAAGCCCTTAAATGATTAAGGGCTTTCTGTTCGGAATAGATTCAATCTACCAGTTTTTCCAGTTTCATACTTTCACGATAGTACTGACAGCCTTTATACAGCAGGAAGACACCAATTACCCCGGCCACCGCATTGACGATAGAGATAGAGTTTCCGACCATTAAGGTATTTTCAAAATAGCGGTCTGTAAGCAGTGTAAATGAAAAATCAAGGCATATGGTCGACTTGGACATCGACAACTTTATAAACATTTTAGTGGCTTAGAACAGCTGCAAAGCACTTTATAAAATCTGCAGCAGATCAAGAAGTACCTGTTATTACAATTCAAAGAATAAAAACACAATAAAGAAACTGGCCTTTTGCCAGCTTAGGTCGAATATAGAACGCATAGATAAATTTGTTTAGCCACTCAAAAGCGTAAAGCAGGGCTAAACAAATGCGTCATCTCTTAATCTCTACGCAGAGGTGAGATCATGAATATTGCAAAAAATACCATCTGCCTTTGGTACGATCACGATGCTGAAGAGGCTGCACGGTTTTATGCAGAAACCTTTCCAGACTCGTCAGTAGGAGCAATAGTCCTTGCCCCTGGAGATTTTTCGTCAGGAAAAGAGGGAGATGTCATTACAGTCAATTTTACGGTCCTGGGTATTCCATGTATTGGTTTAAATGGTGGACCAGAATTTAAGCATAATGAAGCTTTTTCCTTTCAAGTGGCCACACAAGATCAGGAAGAAACTGACCGCTATTGGAATGCGATTGTGAACAATAATGGGCAGGAAAGTGAATGCGGCTGGTGTAAGGATAAATGGGGAGTTTCCTGGCAGATTATCCCCATGGCTTTACTTGAAGCATCTTACAGTTCAGATCCCGCAGTAGCAAAAAGGGTATTTGATGCCATGCTTAAAATGAAGAAAATTGATGTCGCTGCAATTGAAGCTGCCATCCGAGGTTAAGAAGTGGTATTGATATCAATTATTTGATGCAATGCATTTGGTTTAAGCTTTTGACCTTATTACTTATCTAAAGTGAAAGGTCATTGATAATAATCAGAAGTTCATCCTTTAAGGTATAGCCAGTGGGTTGTTTATTGCGACCGCTGGCTAAAACCCATTTAAACATCCTCGATAAGTAATTTCTATTTTTCAAAAATAAGTAAATAAAACTCGAAGCTATCTCTGAAAGTGAAGACTTATATTTGAAATATTTGGCTTAAAGTAAGATGATAAAATAATAAGTGACTAAAATTTAAAATCTTATTTCATCCGCTAAAAGAACGAGAAAGACATGCCTCATTCCCATCATCATGAAAAACACTATATACAACGTTCTGGCTGGTTGCGTGCCGCAGTGCTCGGTGCCAATGATGGAATTATTTCCGTGACCAGTCTGGTTGTTGGGATGGCAGCCAGTGGCGCTTCTTCACAAACACTTTTGATTGCTTGTGTTGCTGGCCTGATTTCTGGTGCAGCCTCGATGGCAGCTGGGGAATATATTTCGGTTAAGTCGCAACAGGATATTGAAAAAAATGATCTCGCCATGGAAGAGCGGGAATTAAATCTGCATCCCGTACATGAATTAAAAGAGCTAAAAAACATTTATATCAAGCGAGGTTTAGAAGCTGATCTGGCCGAAGAAGTGGCAAAACAGCTTACTGCACATAATGCCTTGGATGCGCATGCACGTGATGAGATTGGAATTCTGGAACAGACAGCTGCCCAGCCCTTTACGGCAGCATTTTCTTCAGCATCAGCATTTACGGTAGGTTCTTTATTTCCATTGGTATCCATTTTAGTTCTGCCTTCACATTTGCTAGATCAGGGCGTCATGCTGGTGGGAGTGCTTAGTCTGGGAATTATGGGAGCATTAGCCAGCTATGCAGGCGGTGGCAGTATGTGGAAAGGCGCACTGCGTGTCATGATTTGGGGCATCGTTGCTATGTTATTCAGTTTCTGGATTGGCTCTCTATTTAATGTTGCTAGTACTTAATTATTTAAAAAATATGGAATAAATTTATATTTTTCTCTATATGTCCGAAATTCAAGTGAAGTACATAATCTTGAATTAAAGTTTTCCTCATTGAATTGTATTAGACACATTTAGATGCTTAATTAGCTAACTCATTTAAAAAAATTAAGTTTTAACGATAAGTTTTTCTTTAATTAAAAATATCTAGTTTGATTATGTTCTTCCTTGCACTAAAGCTGTGCCAAATGGTGCAGTGAAGTGGCAATTTTAAAATCCAGATATAAATATGCTGAGAAAAATAAGAGAGAGCTTGGTTCGAAGTCACTATAATTTAGAAAAAATATAAAATTACTTTTAGATAAATAATATAAATACAAATACTTATTCATAAAGTTATTTTATTGGCACGCTTTGTGCTTAATAGAATTTGAGTCAAAGACGACTCTAAAGAAATTTGTAAGACGGCCAATGACGTCCGTTCTGATCGCATCTGGTGTGCAGCGATTCGCATAGCAGATAAGCCTATACGTTCAGTTCTGGAAGGAGATGGTGATGTCTTCAAATTTATATGAAAAGAAAGCAACAAAAATAAGTCTTTTGAATTTCAGCAGCGCAGCAATGAGAGCCTTCCATATGAGTTGGCTCGCGTTTTTTGTCTGCTTCTTTGCCTGGTTCGCCTGTGCACCGCTGATGCCTGTGATCGCGGGTGAATTCAGCTTAACCAAAGATCAAATCGCCAATATCAATATTGCAGCAGTCGCGATCACCATTCTGGTTCGACTGATTGTCGGTCCGCTATGTGACAAATATGGTCCACGGAAAACCTATACCGCCTTACTCGTACTCGGCAGTATCCCGGTCTTTGGTGTGGCCTCTGCGAATAGCTATGAATCCTTTCTGTTTTTCCGCTTACTGATTGGCGCCATTGGTGCCAGTTTCGTCATTACCCAATATCACACCAGCATCATGTTTGCGCCGAATGTCGTGGGTACTGCAAATGCTGCATCAGCAGGTTGGGGAAATGCCGGTGGCGGTGCGACTCAAGCCTTGATGCCATTACTTCTGGCTGCGCTGGTGCTGTTCGGTGTTGAACAGGCGATGGGCTGGAGAATTGCCTTAATTGTTCCAGGCCTGATGATGCTGATCGTCGGTGCATTGTACTGGAAATTTACCCAAGACTGTCCACAAGGCAACTTTAAAGAACTGCGTGCAGCAGGAATTCAGGTTGGTAGCGAGAAAAAAGGTGGCATGGCAATTCTGATGCATGCGGCCCGTAACTACCGTGTCTGGATTTTATTTGGCGCTTATGCGGCCTGTTTCGGTATCGAAATCTTCATTCATAACATTGTTGCAATGTACTACGTAGAAAACTTCGAGTTTGGCCTGAAAGAAGCGGGTATGGCTGCGGGGATCTTTGGTTTGCTGGCGTTATTTGCACGCGCCCTGGGTGGCATCGTATCTGACAGAGTCGCACTAAGCAAAGGACTGGATGGCCGTACCAAAGTATTGTTCCTGATGATCCTGCTGGAAGGTGTGTTCTTGGTAGTGTTCTCACAAATGAACAGTGCAATGCTGGCAATCCTGACCATGACGGTATTTGCCCTGTTTACCCACATGGCCTGCGGTGCGACCTATGCGCTAGTGCCATTTATTGACCGTGATGCACTGGGTGGTGTGGCGGGCATTATCGGTGCAGGTGGTAACGTAGGCGCAGTTGCAGCGGGCTTCTTATTAAAAGGCATGCTGGATATTCAGACCACATTAATGGTGCTGGGTGGGCTGGTAGTGATTGCTGCGAGCTGTGTATTGATGATCCGTTTCTCGGTTGAGCATAAGGAAAAAGAACAGCGTCTGTTTGAACAGGCGATCCAGGATCGCAACCTTGCTGAAGCGCAAAATTAAGACCAGATATTTTAAAATTAGTAGGAAGTAAACATATGAAAATTATCATGATTGGTCATGGCATGGTGGGCCACAAATTTATCGAATCTGTACTTGAACAGGCGGGCGATGAGGTTGAAATCACTATTCTGGCTGAAGAACCACGTTTGGCATATGACCGTGTTCATTTAACTGAATATTTCAGTGGAAAATCAGCAAAAGACTTGACCCTTTGCCGTAGCGACTTTGCGGATGCATATGGGATCGACCTGCGCTTGGGCACTAAAGCAGTTTCAATCAATCAGCACACTCGTACTGTGACTACCCAGCATGGTGAAGAGTTAACTTATGACAAGCTGATTCTGGCAACGGGTTCCTATGCTTTTGTTCCGCCAATCCCGGGGAATGACCGTGGAAATTGTTTTGTTTACCGTACGATTGAAGACTTGGATGCCATTCGTGCAGCGAGTTTAAATGCAAAAACTGGTGTGGTAATCGGTGGTGGTCTGTTGGGTCTGGAAGCAGCTAAAGCCCTGCGTGATCTAAATCTGGAAACACATGTGGTTGAATTTGCACCACGTCTGATGGCAGTCCAGATTGATGATCTTGGTGGAAAAGTTTTACGCTCAAAAATTGAAAATCTGGGTGTTAAAGTTCATACCCAAAAAGCAACCTCATCTATTGAAGACGGTGCCAATGCTAAACATGTGATGAAGTTTAGTGATGGTGCGGAACTGGAAACCGATATTATCCTGTTCTCTGCAGGGATTCGTCCACGTGATGAATTGGCACGTCAAAGCGGGCTGGCCATTGGTGAACGTGGCGGAATCATGATCAATGATTATTGTCAGACTTCTCATCCAGATATTTACGCGATTGGTGAATGTGCACTCTGGAATAACAAGATTTTTGGTCTGGTGGCTCCAGGCTATGACATGGCACGTATCGCTGCGAAGCATGTGCTGCAAGAAGAATGTGCAGCATTTGCTGGCGCAGATATGAGCACCAAGCTGAAACTGATGGGTGTAGATGTTGCTTCGGTGGGTGATGCACATGCCATGACACCAGGTTCACTGAGCTATTTCTACGCCGATGAAGCGGCTCAAGTCTATAAGAAAATCGTGGTCAATGCCGAAAAGACCAAACTGTTGGGTGCAGTACTGGTCGGTTGTGCCAAAGAATATAACGACCTGCTGCAAATGGTGCTGAATGGGCTGGCTGTACCTGAGAATCCTGAAAGCCTGATTATGCCGGGCCTCGATCAGGCAACTGCTAAAGCAGGTGGTAGTGGTGTGGATCTACTTCCAGACAGTGCAACCATCTGTTCATGTAATAACGTGTCTAAAGCAGATATCTGCTCTGCGATTGCTGATGGTTCAACTTCACTCGGCGCTCTGAAAAAATGCACCAAAGCAGCAACCGCCTGTGGTGGCTGTGCGCCACTCGTCACTCAAGTATTGAAGTCCGAGTTGCAACGCCAAGGCGTAACGGTGAATAACCATTTGTGTGAACATTTTGCTTACTCACGTCAAGAGCTGTATCACCTGGTTCGAGTTAATGAAATCAAAACGTTTGATGACCTGATTCACCAACATGGACATGGGCTGGGCTGTGACATCTGTAAACCGACAGTAGCGAACATTCTCGCATCTTGCTGGAATGACTTTGTACTGAAGCCAAGTCACGCCGGTTTACAAGACAGTAATGACTATTATCTGGGCAATATCCAGAAAGACGGTTCGTACTCAGTTGTGCCACGTATGGCAGGCGGTGAAGTGACACCAGAAGGCCTGATTGCAATTGGTCAAATTGCTAAAGAATACGGTCTGTATACAAAACTGACTGGGGGCCAGCGTGTCGATATGTTTGGTGCACAAGTGCATCAATTGCCAGAAATCTGGAAAAAACTGATCAATGCCGGTTTTGAGTCTGGTCATGCCTACGGTAAATCACTACGTACAGTGAAATCTTGTGTCGGTAGCACTTGGTGCCGTTATGGTGTAGATGATTCTGTTGGTTTGGCAATCTTCCTGGAAAATCGTTACAAAGGTCTGCGTTCTCCACACAAACTAAAAATGGCCGTGTCTGGTTGTACCCGTGAATGTGCCGAAGCACAAAGCAAAGACGTCGGTGTGATTGCCACTGAAAAAGGCTGGAACCTGTATGTCTGCGGTAACGGTGGTATGAAACCGCGTCATGCTGAACTGCTGGCATCAGATCTGGATACACAAACTTTAGTCCGCTATATCGACCGTTTCTTCATGTTCTATATCCAGACGGCTGATCGTCTGCAACGTACTTCGGTATGGCGTGACAACCTCGAAGGCGGCCTGGATTACCTGAAAGATGTCGTTGTGAATGACTCATTGGGTCTGGCAACAGAACTCGAGCGTCGTATGGAGCATGTAGTGGGCACTTATCAGGATGAATGGCGTACTGCAGTTGAAGATCCAGAAGTCCGTAAACGTTTCAAAACCTTTATTAATGCCAAGGCTGAACAGCAAAACGATCCGCACGTTCAATTTACTGAAGTGCGTGGTCAGATCCGTCCAAAAACTGAAGCTGAACGCAACGCCAGCCGTATTCCGGTAGTTGAAGCCTGATTCAAAGAATAAAGGAGCAAGAATATGACAATGTTTAAAGATATGAATGAACTGAATTGGGTGGAAGTGTGTGCACTGGATGACATCACGCCTAATACTGGCGTTGCAGCCTTGGTGAAAGATCAGCAAATTGCGATATTCCGTGTGGGTTCAGAAAAGCGTGTTTATGCACTCAGTAACCAGGATCCATTTAGTAAAGCATTTGTGATGTCGCGCGGCATCATTGGTGATCTGCAAGGCGAGCGTGTTGTCGCTTCACCAATTTACAAGCAGCATTTCAGTCTGGCGACTGGGCGCTGTCTGGAAGATAAAGATCAAAAACTGCTGGTATTTCCAAACAAAATTGAAAATGGCAAGGTATTCATTAGCCCAGTGCCACAAAAAACCTATATTACCAATAACGGTGTTTCACCGGAAAAAATGAAACTGGTACTGGTTGGTAATGGTCTGGCAGGCATGCGTTGTCTGGAAGACCTGCTGGATATGGCACCAGACCGTTATGAAATTACTGTGATTGGTGAAGAGCCGTGGGGTAACTACAACCGCATCATGCTGTCGCCAGTGCTTTCTGGCGAGAAAACCATTGATGACATCATGCTGCATCCGCATGCATGGTATGCCGACAAAGGTATTCGTCTGATTGCCGGTGATCCGGCGGTTCGTATCGACCGTCCGCGTAAGCAGGTTTATACCGAAAAAGGCGAAGTGATCAGTTATGACCGTTTGATTCTGGCGACGGGTTCCAAGCCATTCGTTCCGCCAATTCCAGGTAGCGACTTAAAAGGCGTACTCAGCTTCCGCGACATTTATGATGTCAACAATATGCTGGACTACTGCAAAACCAAGAAAAATGCGGTCGTCATCGGCGGTGGCTTACTGGGCCTAGAAGCTGCTTATGGCCTGAAACAGCAAGGCATGAATGTCACAGTATTGCATCTGATGGATCGCATTATGGATCGTCAGCTGGACAGCAAAGCCAGCCAGATGCTGAAAACAGCGATTGAGCAGAAAGGTATCAATATTCTGACTGAAGCGAATACCGAATGTCTGATTGGTGAAGACGGTCATGTGACCCAAGTGAAACTCAAAGATGGCACCCTGCTGGCTGCCGATCTGGTGGTGTTTGCTGTGGGTATTCGTCCAAATATCGCATTGGCGCAAAGTGCCGGTCTGCGTTGTAACCGCGGTGTGCTGGTGAATGACACTATGCAGACTTTTGACCCAAGTATTTATGCAGTGGGTGAATGTATCGAGCACCGTGGTCAAACCTTTGGTCTGGTTGAACCACTTTGGGGCCAGGCGTTCATTTGTGCATCACATCTGGCCGAGCATGGAAGCCTGACGTTTAAAGCGCCAACCGTTCCGACTCAGCTGAAAGTGAGTGGTTGTGACGTGTTCTCGGCAGGTGACTTCGAACCAAAAGATGATTTTGAAGATATCGTGTTGAATGACGAAAAACGTCAGATCTATAAACGCATTATTATTCAAAAAGATAGAGTAATTGGTGCCGTGCTGTTTGGTGATACTGAGGATGGTGCTTGGTATGCTGAGCTAATTGCAGATCAAACCCCAATTGCAACGATTCGAAATAAACTGCTGTTTGGTCGGGATTTTGCATTAAAGAAAGCAGGGTAATCCATCACATAAATCTTCCCTAACCCCTCTTTAAAAAGAGGGGAACCTCCCTCCTTTAACAAAGGAGGGTTGGGGAGGATTAAAGCTTTTGACACCAAGAAAAAATTTAAATCAAACCTGTAAAAGCTAGACATTTTAGATTTGGCGAGATAAGTGAATTTAGATAATTTAGGAGCACAGCAGCAATGAATAGTATCCCAGTGGTGGAACTGCATAGCTCCACAGAATTAAAAACGATGACGACTCAAACCACGTGCCCATATTGCGGCGTGGGTTGTGGTGTGACTGCACATGTAACGCCGACCACATCAGGCCCGAAAGTGACTGTTGAAGGTGATGCCAATCATCCTTCCAATTTCGGCAAGTTATGCATCAAAGGTAGTAATCTGGCAGATACTTTGGGACTGGAAACCCGTTTACTGCAGCCAATGCTGGGTCGGAAAGATCTGCGTGAAGTTACCAGTTGGGATACTGCAGTTTCGTCCATTACCAATAAATTCCAGCAATGCATCGATCAATATGGCCGAGACAGTATTGCGTTTTATGTCTCAGGTCAGTTGCTGACCGAAGATTATTACGTGGTGAACAAATTCGTCAAAGGCTATCTCGGTACTGCAAACATCGATACCAATTCACGCCTGTGTATGTCTTCAGCTGTTGCTGCACATAAACGAGCTTTTGGTGAAGATCTGGTTCCAGCCAGCTACGAAGATTTTGAACATACTGACATGGTGGTACTGGTCGGTTCCAATACCGCTTGGTGCCATCCAGTGCTGTATCAGCGCATTATGAAAGCCAAGGAACAACGTGACCTGTTTGTAGTTGTGGTTGATCCACGCTTTACCAGTACCTGCGAAGCAGCAGATTTGCATCTGCCAATTCTGCCGGGTCAGGATGTGGTGCTGTTTAATGGCTTATTACAGTACTTGCATCAGCATGGTTACGTCGATAATGCATTTGTTGCCCCACATACCCAGGGGCTGGAACAGGCTTTAACGAGTAGTTCTACTGAAGCTTCGATTGAGGATGTGGCTGCACGTACCGGTATTTCAGCTGCTAAGCTGAGTCAATTCTTTGAAAAATTTGCCCAGACAGACAAAGTAATAACGTTGTTCTCCATGGGCGTAAACCAGTCATCACGTGGCGTCGATAAAGCCAACAGTATTATTAACTGTCATTTGCTCACCGGTAAAATCGGCAAACTCGGTGCAGCGCCATTTTCCATGACCGGTCAGCCAAATGCGATGGGCGGGCGTGAAGTCGGTGGTCTAGCCAATATGCTGGCTGCACATCTGGATTTAGAAAATCCGGGACATCAGCAGCTGGTACAAAGCTTCTGGCAAAGCCCAACCATTGCGACGCAGGTTGGTCTCAAAGCAGTCGATTTATTTCAGGCCGTTGAAAGCGGTAAGATTAAAGCCATCTGGATTATGGCCACCAATCCGGTCGTCAGCTTGCCAGATGCAGATCAGGTCAAACGCGCCCTGGACAAATGTGAATTCGTGGTAGTGTCTGATATCTGTCGGGATACGGATACCACACAATATGCTGATATCTTGTTACCTGCTTTAGGTTGGGGGGAAAAAGATGGCACCGTGACCAATTCAGAACGTCGTATTTCCAGACAGCGTGCTTTTTTAGATGCACCGATGCAAGCCAAAGCTGACTGGTGGGCGATCAGTCAAGTGGCTCAGAAGATGGGTTTCACAGGTTTTGATTTTAATAATAGCCATGACATTTTTTTGGAGCATGCCCAATTATCTGCTGAGCAAAACTCTGATTTAAGTCAGCGTTCTGAAACGCCATATTTCCGCTATTTTAATTTAAAAGGCCTAACCGATTTAAGCCTAGCTGAATATGATGAACTGAAACCGGTACAATGGCCAGTATGGAGAAAAGATCAGGCAGAAGATTCAGTAGCTCGACTCTATAGCGAAGGCCAGTATAGCCATGCAGATGGCAAAGCCAAATTCATTGCAATTTCAGCGGTCAATCCGGTTCATCAAACCTCTAGTGAATATCCTTTAATTTTAAATACTGGCCGGATTCGTGACCAATGGCATACCATGAGCCGTACCGGTTTATCGGCGAATTTGAGTACGCACCGTGCCGAACCTTACTGTGAAATTCACCCGAATGATGCACTAAAATACGGGATTCAGGATGGTGAATTGGTTGAGGTGAAATCGCAGTGGGGCAATTGTGTCTTGCGTGCGACTATTAGTGACAATATCCGCCGTGGACAGGTCTTTGCCCCGATTCACTGGAATGATCAGGTCGCATCCGATGCCCGGATTGGCAAGGTGGTGAATCCGGTAGTGGATGCTATTTCGGGTGAGCCAGAATTCAAACATACTCCGGTTATCATCTATCCATTTTATAGCCAGTGGCAAGGCGTATTTTATGTGCGTCAAGGCTTTGAAAAAATCGTACAGCCGTCGATTGAAGCCACCGTGTGGTGGACTAAAATCACTACCAGCAAGGCAATACGTTATGAACTGGCAGACCGGAAGAAATTTAGCTACACCACTGAGCATTTAAAAGAATTATTGCCATTTCAGGACGAAAGTTTTGAATGGCTGAATCTTGAAGATCAGACCGCCCACATCAGTCATAGCGTGATACTTCAGGATGGTCATGTGATTGCCAGTCTATATATTGCACCGAAGGCCTTATTGCCGGACCGCGACTGGGTGGCAAGTCTGTTTAAACGTGAACGTTTAAGTGCTATGCACCGTAAAGCCCTACTTGCCGGACAGCCGATGTCGATGGCAAATAATGAAGGTCCACTGGTGTGTAGCTGTTTTAAAGTCGGTAAAAACCGCATCATTGAAACCATTAAAACTAAAAATATTACGGATGAAAAACAGGTGACCGCATGTTTAAAAGCCGGAGGGAATTGTGGTTCGTGTTTACCTGAAATCCGTGGCCTGATTAAAACATGTCAATTGGAGACGGTAGAATGAAAAAAGGAGCCGAGAGAGAAAATAATAAAACAGCCTATCCACGTACTGATCTGGTAATTCTGGCGGGTGGACAGGCAAGACGCATGAATGGCATCAATAAACTGTTGCAGAAATTCGATGACCAGATTCAGCTGATCAAGATTCACCAACAGCTGAAATCGAATGTTGCACAGGTCTGGATTAATAGCCATCGCGACTATTCCATTTACCAGAAACTTATTCCCAGTGTTCATTATTATCAAGATGATGAGCCGGGCTTTCATGGGCCGTTAATGGGTATGAAAAGTGCCTGGTCGCATGTGCAGTCGGATTATGTGCTATTTGTCCCTTGTGACCTAACTTATATTCCTTCCAAAGTATTGATTAAGTTACACCAGGCTCTAGCCAAAAACAGCCTGGCTGAAGTGGCCTATGTGGAAATTAACGGCAAGCCACTTTATCCATTTTGTCTGGTCAAACGCAGCAGTCTGGCAAGCCTGAAATTACATCTTGAACAGGAACAGCGCAGCCTTAAACACTGTTTTGCTGATTTGCACGCACAAGTAGCACGTTTTAAAAATCGTGCGCTATTTTTTCACAGTATTAACTCGCTGGATGAACTGCAACAGTATCAACAGCTCAAATTTCTGCACTAAAAACTGAATATTTTGTTTTTGGCACAAAGTTGGAACACTTATTGCAAATCTAATTATTACAAGATTGGGCGATTTGAGTTTCGCGCACTGTATATGTGCAACAACCCACCCAATGCCTGAAGATGGATGTTCAACATGAATATGATGACACAGCTTAAAAATGATGCCTTGTTTGTCGATCAATTCGGTCGTGGCAAGCGCAAGCTAAGGATTTCAGTGACCGATCGCTGCAATTTTAAATGTGTTTATTGTATGCCTGAACATCCAGAATGGATGAAAAAACACGATCTGCTCAGTTTTGAAGAGCTGTATCAGTTTTGCGATTTTATGGTGCGTCATGGTATCCAGTATATCCGCATTACCGGTGGTGAGCCTTTAATGCGTCAGGGCGTAGTGCATTTTGTTGAACAACTGCAAGCGTTGAAAAAGCTGGGATTACAACGTATTTCCATGACCACCAATGCGCATTACTTAAAACAATATGCACAAGCCTTAAAGCAGGCAGGACTGGATGACCTGAATATCAGCCTGGACAGTCTGGATGCTGATCAGTTTAAGCAGCTAACTCAAAAAGATTTGGCACCTGTGCTGGAAGGAATTCAGGCAGCACAAGCCGCTGGATTACCGATTAAGATCAATACCGTATTGATGCAGGGTATCAATGATAATCAGATCCTGCCATTAGCGCGCTGGTCAGTTCAGCAAAATATTGTCCTGCGCTTTATCGAATTTATGCCACTTGATGGTGATCACAATTGGTCTACTGAGCATGTAGTCAGTGAACAATACATTTTAGAAACTTTGGCGACTGAATTTAAGCTCACTCAAAAAACTAATAATTCTTCCCAATCAGCTTCGGAACCCGCACGCCAGTATTTAATTGATGGCCATCCGATTGGAATTATCTCAACTATTACCAACTCATTTTGTGGCAGCTGCGACCGCTTGCGATTGACTGCACAAGGTGAATTTTATAACTGCCTGTTTGCACCTCAAGGCTTGAATCTTAAAAATGAAATCAAATCATTAAATTCATCTACCGCTCTAAGTGAGTTGAATTTGTATGGCGCTTTATCCAGATATATCTGGAACAAAGAACAGGGCTTTCATGCTATAGAGCAGCGCTTGAAAAATCAAAGTATGAATCAAAACAGCCGCAAAATTAGTATGCACATGATAGGAGGTTAAGATGTCACAGATCAGAATCAGAATTGAAGCCTTCGGTGCGGTAGAACGACAGTTACCGCAAGATCTCGAAATTATTTGTAAATCTCAAAGTACCGTATCTGAGGTTTTGAATCAGGTGGGACAAGATTATCCAGATGCATTTGGCATGATTGAACGCTGTGCCTGTGCCATCGGTGAAGACATCATTTCACGTCAGACACCTCTTCATGCTGACAGTACTTTGGTGCTGTTATCACCTGTAGCAGGAGGCTGAAATGAGCGAATTCAAGCAATTTTCTAGGATTCAGGATACTGCTTTAAATCTAGAAAGTCTTGATCCGATCCAGTCTTTTCCTGAATGTGGTGGAGTCGGCGTATTTATCGGAACGGTACGCAATCACCATGAAGGTAAAGCGGTCAAGGCACTGAAATATACGGCCTATGCACCTGTTGCAGAAAAAATGATTCGCCAGATTGAACAGGAAATCCAGGCCAAATACGGCGTGTCCTATGTGCGGGTGATTCATCGAATTGGGGCATTAGATATTGGTGAAAAAGCCATTATCGCGATTGCTTATGCTGCACATCGACGTGAGGCTTTTGCCGCTTGTGAGGAAGCAGTGGAGCGGGTTAAACATGAAGTACCAGTCTGGAAAGAAGAGTTTTATATGGATGGCAGCAGTCAATATGTTGAGGGATGTTGTATCCGTAAAGATGTAGAAACTGCTCACATGCATCATCATCCAAAACATTCAGATGAGACGTATCAACATTGCCATCATGCCAAAGAGAATACGCCATTCATCTATCAATGGCCAATATAAGTCAGAACATACACACGTTTAAAGAAGAAATGAACTATAGGATCATGCAATGAAAAATGTCGGGATGAAAGCAGAAAGTTATCGGACTGCAGTAGCTACAGGGATTCTGCATGCACCGCCACATTGCATTGAATTATTACGGAATGGCAATACGGAAAAGGGTGATGCACTAAAGACAGCTCGCATCGCCGGGATTTTGGGGGCTAAACGAACCGATGAACTGATTCCACTTTGTCATCCCTTACCAATTTATCGTGCAGATGTGGAGTATGAGCTGTGTGATGCGCATGTCGAAATTATTGCCACAGTAGAGACTATTGGTCCAACTGGTGTGGAAATGGAAGCTTTGACTGCCGTTAGTCTGGCTGGATTGACCCTTTACGATATGCTCAAACCACATTGTGAACCGGAAGATCTATGTCTGGATCAATGTAAATTACAAAAGAAAAAAGGCGGTAAATCGCATTTTACCCGTGTCTTAAAAGAAGCCTTGCCAGCATCCATCATTGTGCTTTCAGATACAGTCGCTGCCGGTAAAAAACCGGATACAGCAGGGCAAAATGTCCTAGAAATATTACAAGAAGCCAATTTTGAAAATATTGCCTATCAGGTAATTCCAGACGACCCTGAACAGTTATTGGCACTAGTTGAACAGCAAAAAAATGACTATCCATTGATCCTGACTGTGGGTGGAACAGGCCTAGGTCCTAAAGATCTAACGGTTGAAACTTTACAGCCTTTACTGAAACGGGAAATTCCTGGACTCATGGAAGCTTCACGCAGTTTCGGGCAGAAACGCACGCCTTATGCGGCTTTAAGTCGCGGCGTTGCTGGCTATATTGATAACAGTTTGGTAATGACTTTACCGGGCAGCCGACAAGGGGCAAAAGAATCTTTAATTGCTGTACTACCAGCGTTGGTACATTTATTTGATGTGCAAAAAAATATTCCACATCAAGGCGGTTATCAATAATGTCTGGATGCGGAGCAGAACATGGTCTGATTACAGTAGATCAGGCTTTAGAATTAATTTTGCAGCATACTCAAGTGTTAGCAACTGAACGATTGAAGTTGAATCAGGCCTTAAATCGTTATCTGGCAGAAGATATTTATTCTGAGATTAATCTACCGTTATTTTCGCAAAGTGCCGTAGATGGTTATGCACTGTGTACCCAATCTGCAATTGAACCAGAACGAGAATTCCACTTGATTGGTGAAATTCGGGCGGGACAACAGGGTGAACTGCAACTTCAGGATAGTCAGACCGTCAGGATTTTTACCGGCGCTAAACTTCCCCTCGGGACTACTACGGTCGCACGTCAGGAAATCGTTCAAGCGATCGATTTATCCAGAATCAAAATTACGGAACAGCTTAAAGTTCATGCCGATATTCGCGATGTGGGCGAAGAAATTTCAGTCGGGCAATTATTAGCCAATAAAGGTCAGCAACTGTCAGTCGGTGCAATTGCCTCTCTAAGCATGGCGGGGATCAATAATGTTGAGGTTCTTCAATATCCTAAAGTGGCTGTAGTTATTACAGGTGATGAAGTTGCTGAAAGTATAGAAGACTTTGTAGCGGGTAAAATCTTTGATGCCAACGGTCCCTTAATTGAAGCTTGGTTTCAGCAAGTCGGGCAGCAGGTTGAAATTTTTCATGTTGCAGATACTGAGGCGGCAGTACGGAATCTCATTCAAGAATTATCAGCAAGCCATGACCTGATTTTAACCACGGGTGGGGTATCTGTCGGAGATTATGATTTCATTCGGCCTGTAGCACTAAATTTAGGTTTCGAACAGATATTCTGGAAAGTAAAACAGAAGCCGGGCAAGCCGATGTTCTTTGCCCAGTTACAGCGCGATGATAGTTCACATTGTTATCTGCTGGGCTTACCGGGAAATCCCGCAGCAGTGTATGTGGGCATGCAGATATACACCGCAACTTTATTAAATGCCTTTCAAGGACACAAATCTCAGCCGAACTGGTTTAATGCTGTACTCACCCATGATCTAAAAATGGATGCCAGAGAGCGCTTTTTAAGAATGTCCGCCAGTTTTGAGCAGTCGGTTTTACGAGTTAAAAGTCTGCCCAAACAGCAATCACATATGCTGAGCAATCTCATGCAGGCCAATTGTCTGGTTCGCATTCCTGCGGGAGCAGTTTTATCTGAAGGACAGATTGTGCGCGGTTTATTTATTCATTAAGGAACAGAACAATCATGAAAAAATCCCTGTTTTTCTCGGTCTGCCTAGCCTCTATATTTTCAGCTGCACATGCAGATACTGTCAAAATTTATGCCGCAGCCAGTCTGACCAATGCCATCAGCGATATTGAAAAAATTTATGAAAAGCAACATCCTAAAACAGATGTTGTAGCGGTATTTGGTGCTTCATCAGCCTTGGCGAAACAGGTCGAAGCAGGGGCCAGTAGTGATCTATACTTTTCAGCTGATCAGGATTGGATGAATTATCTGGTACAAAAGAAACTGATAAATTCCAGTTCAGTTCATCCCATCCTGTTAAATCAGTTGGTGGCCATTAGTCCCAAACATCTGACTATTCATTTTAAACCCCAATCCAGTTTTAATTTCGCCAAAGCCTTTCAAGGACGATTGTGTACTGGACAGATGGAGTCAGTGCCTGCCGGGAAATATGCCAAGCAAAGTCTGACCAAACTGAACTGGCTAGATCAGTTAAAGGGGCGGATTGTGGGCACTGATGATGTTCGTTCAGCCTTGGCTTTTGTTGAACGTGGTGAGTGTGATGTGGGCATTGTCTATAAAACTGATGCCTTAATCAGCCAAAAAGTGAAAATTATTGGTACCTTCCCGGCAGATTCGCATCATCCGATTATTTATCCGATTGCGTTGACCAAACAGGGCGAAAAAAATGCGGATGCCATTCAATTTGAACAATTTATACAAAAAAGTACACAGGCCAAAGTCATCTTTCAAAAATATGGATTTAGGCTGAATCCCTAGACAATGACTGGAGAAATAACTGCAAGATGTTAAGTCTAGAAGAACTAAGTGCGCTATATCTGTCTGCCAAAGTGGCCAGCTTTGCAACCTTATTCTGCTTACCTTTTGCAGTAGCATTGGCTTGGGTTTTGGCCAGATATGAATTTCGGCTTAAGTTTGTGGTCGAAGCATGTTTGCAATTACCTATGGTGCTGCCACCTGTGGTCTTGGGTTATCTGCTTCTGGTGCTGTTTGGCAATCAAGGCATGATTGGCCAATATTTCAATACACTCGGACTGCAACTGGCATTTAACTGGAAAGGGGCGGTATTGGCCTCGATGATTGTCGCATTCCCATTGATGGTGCAACCGATTCGTCTGTCTTTTCAGCTTATGAATCAGCAACTCGAACACATCGCAGGTTCATTGGGCGCAGCACCGTGGAAAGTATTTTGGAGTATCAATTTACCTCTGGCGATTCCCGGTATGCTGATGGGCAGCATCTTGTGTTTTAGCCGCAGTCTGGGTGAGTTTGGCGCCACCATTACTTTTGTGGGAAATATTCCGGATGAAACCCGCACTATTCCCATCGCAATTTACTCCTTACTGCAACAACCAAATGGTGAAGAAATGGCGATGCGTCTGGTGACATTGTCTATTTTCTTGGCATTTACTGCCTTAATTGCCAATTATTTTATTTTGCAAAACTATCAACGGAAATTGGGAGGCTGAAATGTTGAAATGTGATTTTCAATATCAACAAGCCGATTTCGGGTTGAATATTAAACTGGAAATGTCGCAGCAACTATTAGGGATTGTCGGTACATCTGGAAGTGGAAAAAGTACTTTACTCAAAAATATTGTCGGACTATTAAAACCTGACCAAGGATATATTCAGTTTAATCAGCAGGACTTAATCAATACAGAAAAGAAAATTAATATTCCAATGCATCAGCGCAAGATTGCATTAGTTTTCCAGAATGCTTTGCTGTTTCCACATATGAACGTGCAGCAGAACCTATGCTATGCAGAAAAACTGGTATCTAGAGAAAATCGAAAATTCCAGTTTGAAGACATCGTAGAATTATTAGAATTAAAACCTTTAATATATCGTAGAGCACACCAGCTCTCAGGTGGAGAAGCGCAGCGCGTTTCTATTGGCCGAGCATTACTGTCTTCACCGAATCTTTTATTGCTGGATGAACCTTTAACAGGCCTGGATCAGCAGTTAAAACAACAGATTTTACCTTTTCTAAAACGGATGAAAGATGAGTTAAATCTACCCATGATTTATGTGACCCATCATTTAGAAGAGTTAGCTTACTTAGAAGCTGAAACTGTACAGTTCAAACAGGGCATATTAATCAGGAACTGATTAACTCCAGCTGATTGAGCCGGGCAGGTTTTGCATAATAAAAACCTTGCAGATAATCACAATGATGCGATTTTAAACACTCAGCCTGTTCAGGATTTTCAATTCCTTCCGCAACAACTTCCAGATCCAGCTTATGTGCTAGGGTAATCATAGCTTCAATAATTGCCTCATCTCGTAGATTGCCGGGTAAATGCTGGACAAAGCTGCGATCCAATTTGATCTCATCAATCGGTAAGCTACGTAAATAACTTAAACTCGAATAACCAGTGCCAAAGTCATCTACCGACACTTTAATACCCAAAGCCCGGACATTTTTTAAGATCTCAATCGACTTATCACCGCTAGCAATCAACATACTTTCAGTTACTTCCAGTTTTAGTAACTCATGTGGGAATTCAATTTCTGCTAATAATTGCTGTAGATCGCTTAGGAATCCGCTTCTTTTAAACTGTAAAGGAGATAGATTGATGGCAACCGAAATTTGAGTCTCATGCTGCATATTCCAGGCTTTGACTTCCTCACAAGCCTGTCTGAGTACCCATTCGCCGATCGAGACGATTTGACCGGTCCTTTCTGCAAAAGGAATAAAATCGGCAGGAGAAATAAAGCCTTTTTCTGGATGTTGCCAGCGGATCAAAGCTTCCAGACATTTGACCTTACCCGTTTCACTGTCCAGAATTGGCTGATAAAACAGTTTAAATTGCTGTTCATGCAGCGCGACCATCAGTTCATGACGAAGCTGTACATAATCTACCTTCGGTAAAGGCTCTTTCGTGAAATTATACCAGTGCCAGGTATTACCCCCTTCGGCATTGGCGTCACGCATGGCATCTTTAGCAGCATTGATAAACTGCTTAACACATTTAATGTCTGGATCAGCATCAGCGACACCAATACTGGCACTCAGGTGAATATCATAGCCATCCACATGGAAAGGTTGAGATAATCCGGCGATGATTTCTTCGGCACGTACAGCGACTTGCTTGAGATCAGTCATTTGAGTTAATAAAATTGCAAACTCATCTCCTGAAAATCTGGAAATCACATCTTCAGGCTGCAGATTTTGACTCAGACGATTGCCCACCAGTTTTAAAATTTTATCGCCAATATCATGACCGAGGCTTTGATTCAAAGGTTCAAAATCATCCAGATCCAGATATAAAAGCACCAGATTTGCAGAACCTGTCTGAGCTAAATGCAGTTTTTCCTGTATCACTTTTTCAAACAGCTTATTGTTAATAAAGCCGGTTAAATGGTCATGTGATTCCTGATAAGCGATTAGTTCTTGCTGGGCAACATGCTGACTCACATCCTGTTGAATAGCAATAAAATGAGTGCATTTATGATTTTCATCAAAGACCGGGCCGAGATTCAGCTTGTTCCAGAACCAGTGTCCATCCTTACGATAATTTTTCAGGACAATCTTGATTTCAGATTTATTCTGAATGGCTTCGCTGATTTGCTGGACGCTTTCCGCTGAAGTATCGGGTCCCTGCAAGATGCGGCAATTTTTCCCTTTGAGTTCTTCCAGACTATAACCGGTAATCTGCTCAAAGGCCGGATTAACATATTCAATAGGCTGGTCATTTTCTGCCGAAGTTAAAATAATGCCATGCGGATTTGCATCGACACTACGTTTCATTAAGCGCAGCATTTCATTGTTTTGATAGCGTTCAGTAATGTCGCGTGCCACGCTAAAGATACCGACAATTTCCTCATTCACTTTAATTGGCAAAAAAGTTAAATCGAGCCAGTATTTCTGTCCTGCCGAGTTATGTGCCTGAACTTCAAGATGTCCAGTCAAGCCATGCTTGGCCTGCTCAAAGGCTTCTAAGGCAAGAGGGCGATGTTCAGGTTCAATAAAATGATCAATTTTAGTTCCGATATGCGATTTAACACCAACTTCGTTAAAAAACTTGGTGGCCAGATTGGCATCTACAATATTGCCATCCAGATTGTGCTCAAAAATTGCATCGGGATGAAAAGAGAAAAATGACTGATATTTATCTTTGAGTTGATTTCGTTTTTTGCGTTCTTCATACAGCTCAAAGGTTAAGGCGATCAGCGAAGCTGCATATTGCAGCAGGTCAATTTCATTGGGAGTAGGAGACTTGATCGAACGATAATACGTACCAAAAGAGCCAAAAAGTTTGCCACTCCCATGGGCAATTGGTAGGGACCAGCAGGCTCTTAAACCATTTTGTTTAACCAGATCTTTATATGCGACCCAGTTTGGATCATTGAGTAAATCCTCACAGACCACTAAACGACGATGATATGCAGCTGCACCACAAGCGCCTACATTCGGACCGATTTTTAGATCCTTTAAAGCGGCTATATATTCTCTGGAAAAATAGGCTGGTTCTTTTATTAAATTAAGCGTTTGTTCCTGTTCCGAATACAACATGACAGATACCAACGCATCCGGAATTTTATCCCCTAACCATGCGGTAATCGCATCTATGATACCCTCTAAGGCAGCAGCTTGACCAATCAGATTAAAAATCTCTTGGCTGGTGCCTCCATTATAAAAAGAAGTCATATTGTATCCTTAAGTATAAACCTCTATATAAACCTAGAAGTATTAGAGAAATTATACTGTTTTTTGGAATTAAAGATCTAAACGCTATAACACAATAACAAAATAATATATTTAAATTATCTACTTAATAACTGTATAAAAATATTATTACTAGGCACTTTTTTCACCTGTCACCACACGATTTCTCCCTAAATGTTTGGCTTGATATAAATTTGTATCTGCTTGTTTTAAAACTTCTTTAATATCAGAAGAAGTTAAAGGCCAGTGTGCAATACCAAGTGAGGCAGTCACTACACCAACTTCTAGTAAATAAGTCGATGCCAGTTTGTGCCTTAATCTTTCAGCAATTTTAGTGGCTTGTGAAATCTCTTTAACTGGCGCAAGAATAATAAACTCTTCACCGCCGACCCGACAGCAAATATCCTGTTCACGAAAACTTTCCCGAATGAATCCGGCAACTTTGGTTAATACCACATCACCCATATCATGCCCATGACGATCATTAATTTTCTTGAAATAGTCAATATCTAAAACCACCACAGCAAAATAAATTTTATTGCTAATCAAATCATTTAAAAATAGTTCAAAGCCACGGCGATTATAAAAGCCGGTTAAAGGATCGGTTAAAGTGTCCTGTTTAAGTTCTTCGATTTCCTGATTAAAAACGTTTACGCTAGATAATAGGGACTTCTTGAATTTAAAAACTTCAAAATACCAAGGCTTAATATGATTAATCTTTTCAGTGATACCTGGATCATTCAAATGACTTGCCATTTTGGCAAGATCATTTAATGGAGAGGTAATAAATTTTGAAATACGCCAGATGATTAAAAAGATAATAATATAGATAACAAAAATTGTGCCAATCACTTTGTAGGCAAGAAGACGGGCTTGGGCGAATAAATCTTCTGTAGGCTGCTGAAACACCACGGTCCAGTTAGTCGTAGGAATTTTTGCAAAACTTACTAGTTCGCTAACTCCCATATCGTTGTTTAATTTTATTTTTCCTGAGCTATGAGACTCCATATAAGCTAAACCGGTATTGTGTTGGAATGTTTTTCCAATTTTCTCTCTTTCTGGATGATAAATAATTTTATCTTCTTTATCAAAAACATATAAATAGCTATTTTTATAACCATAATTTTCGCTTAAAATTGTCTTTAATAAGGATTCTTCATGTAAATAGATAAACCCTGCAATAAAGCCTTGGTATTTATTATTCTGATCAAAGATGGGAAAACTAACCAGGACGACTAGATTACCTTTTAATGAATAATATGGTGAGGAAATATAAGGCTTCTTTGATTCGAGTGATTTGCTAAAGCCCAAAGACCGGATAATCGCAACTTTATCTAATTTCAAGGTTTCAGGCGCATATTCGATGACATGACCATCTGCATCGCTGATCAAAACACTGCTAAAAGAATTAGATTGTTGAATCAATCTGTTTAATTCAGTTTTTAATAACTGCTCATTATGAAAGCCATTATTAATAATATTGGCACTGAGGCTTAAATCATTAAATATATTTTTAAAATATAAATCAGAAATAGAAGCAACTTTAGCTGCATACTCATAATTAGTTGCAAGAGAATTATTAATCAGTTGCTGTCGGTGAATTACATTGCTCACAATCAATGTAATTGAAAAAAGAATCACCAGACTCACAAGTAAAAGGATTAAAATCAATTTACGTAAATTAAGTTTGAGTGAAATGAGCAACTTTTGAACACTCATAACTTAATCCCTTAAATCTTTCAGAAATACAAAATGTATACAATATATTTCAATAATTATATTATGTGATGTGGTTCTCTATTTTAGATGAATAATATTCAGTTTGTAAGCATTTTTGAAGCTTAATCTGTTGCTTATTTTGTAAGCAGAAATGGTTTGGTCCATTTTTTCAATATATTTAAAAGATATGGAAAAAGACTAAGATCAAAAAAATAATAAAATACTGATTTAGTAAAAATTATATTTTTATAATATAAGAAAATTTTACTTAAAAGCTAAATTTTCTATCTAGCCTAATATAATTAAATAGATAATAAATAAAGATTTATTGATTAAAAATAATCTTTTAAAAGGTAAATATTTATTTTTCAAAGCCTTCACTATAGGGTGAAAATTGGGATAAATAAGTGCTCAAAAGGATATCAATTAAATTTGAACACTTATTTATTTTAGGAAAAGCTAATTTTCTGATTTTACAGTTGTTTTCTTAATGAGAAAAATTAATTACTCTAAAGTACTTCGTAACATCCAGGCTGTTTTTTCATGCACATCAAGACGTTGCGTGATTAAATCTGCAGTCGGTTGATCGTTGACTTCATCAACAACTTCAAAAAGATTGCGTGCGGTACGAGCTACCGTTTCATGAGCATTTACCAATAAACGCAACATTTCTTGGGCATCTGGTACAACTTCTACTTCTTTAATAGCAGTCAGCTTAACAAATTGCTGGTAAGTGCCGGGTGCGGCAAAGCCTAAGGCTCGGATACGTTCTGCAATCAGATCAAGAGCATTCCACTGTTCGGTATATTGGGTCATAAACATACTGTGCAGACTATTGAACTGTGGTCCGGTGACATTCCAGTGAAAGTTGTGGGTCATTAAATAGAGGGTATAGCTGTCTGCCAATAATTTAGATAGACCTTCGACGATTTTGGCACGGTCTTCGTAAGAAATACCAATATCAATTTTCATAGCTTTAGCATTTTTTTCTGAAGAGCCCATGTTTTACTCCTTAACAATTTTGTAGAGAGATATCTTTTAAAATAGAAGTTTGCCAGTCATGGCTGAAAAGATAAGAAATCTTGGCAGTATGACCTTTTATATGAAATAGATTTTTGCCACTATTTATATGTGGAAATAACTTAAGTACTTCTGAGTTATATAGTTTATAGGACGGGCAAAGATATAAGTTTAGGCGTTCTGTATAGCCTGGTGACAGGATTGTAACTGTATAAAGAAATTAATTTTACCTTATAAAACTCAAATGTCTGGATCAGTTTTTTTAAAAACTTGTTTTCACTTTTAGATGATTAAGCCTTTGTTTCATGATTTTATCTTTTAGTAAAAACTATCAGCTTTAAATTTTTCGAACTTTGTGATCTTTACTCGGTAAAAAAAAACTGTGTAGTTAAGAAAAATAACAGAACTGTGCCTTTATTAAACAAGCCACTACAAAGACTCAGCAATGTATTCGTCAAATCTCGTTATGTTAGGGATACAGACGAAATCAATAAAAAGATCTTCATACTCAGCAACAGCTCACCACATACAGATAAAAGTGGAACTTTATTTTTCTGTAAGAACGGCAAGATGTTGAATAAAACTCAAGCGAATTTGAGATAGGCAAAAAAGACTTCACTAAACTCAAGATCAGCAAGGAAAATGTCATGAAAATTAAGGCGAACAGTCCAGCCACAGGTAAAAATGGTTTAGATAAGCAGAATACCAATAAAAAAAGTGAGCAGCTTGATGCATATCGTAGCGACTCAACCGAACAGGCACTGACTACCAACCAAGGTGTCAAGATTTCGGATAACCAGAACAGTTTAAAAGCGGGCGTTCGTGGAGCAACTTTAATGGAGGATTTTATTCTCCGTGAAAAGATTACCCATTTTGACCATGAGCGTATTCCAGAGCGAATTGTGCATGCACGTGGTGTTGGGGCACATGGTTTTTTTGAAGCTTATCCAGGCAATGAAAAATGGACTAAAGCCGGGTTTTTAATCAATACCGGTGCTCAGACTCCAGTCTTTGTTCGATTCTCTACAGTACAAGGTCCTCGCGGTTCAGCAGATACGGTACGTGATATTCGTGGTTTTGCGACCAAGTTTTATACGGATGAAGGTAACTTCGACCTGGTGGCTAATGATGCGCCAGTGTTCTTTATTCAGGATGGCATCAAGTTTCCTGATTTTGTCCATGCGCTGAAACCTGAACCACAAACCGAGATTCCATCAGGTGCGTCAGCACATGATACTTTCTGGGACTTTGTCTCTCTTGTACCTGAATCTGCACATGCGGTGATGTGGGCAATGTCGGATCGTGCAATTCCACGTAATTTACGATCTATTCAAGGTTTTGGTGTGCATACCTTCCGTTTAATTAATGCTGAAAATAAAGCTGTTTTTGTGAAGTTCCACTGGACGCCTAAACAAGGTCTGACACAGCTGGTATGGGATGAAGCGCAAAAACTGGCAGGTAAGGATCCGGATTTCCATCGTCGTGATCTATATGAAGCAATTGCTTCAGGTAATTACCCGGAATGGGAATTAGGTGTACAGATCGTTCCTGAAGAAGATGAAATGAAATTTGATTTTGACTTGCTGGATGCAACCAAAATCATTCCGGAAGAACTGGTTCCAGTGACTCCAATTGGCCGTATGGTGTTGAACCGTAATGTTGATTATTTCTTTGGTGAAACTGAGCAGGTAGCCTTCTGTCCAGGGCATGTTGTACCAGGCATTGACTTTACCAACGACCCGCTACTACAGGCACGACTGTTCTCTTATACTGATACTCAGCTGAGCCGCTTGGGTGGTCCAAACTTCCATCAGATTCCAATTAATAAGCCGGTTTGCCCATTCCATAACAATCAGCGTGATGGTTTGCATCAACGTCTTATTCACACCGGACAGGCCAACTACGAACCAAACTCGATTGATGACAACTGGCCAGCTGAAGCACCAGGTGCGACTCAGGCAGGTGGTTTCGAAAGCTATCAGGAACGTATTGACGGTCATAAAATCCGCCAGCGTAGTGAGTCCTTTAACGATCACTTCACTCATGCCCGTTTATTCTATCAAAGCCAGGCACCGCATGAGCAGAAGCACATTATTGATGCCTATGTCTTCGAACTGAGTAAAGTACAACGCCAAAATATCCGTGAACGTGAAGTGCTTGAAGTGCTGTGCAATATTGACTTGACGCTGGCTCAACAAGTCGCGGATCAATTGGGTATTGAAATCCCAGCTGAGAAAAAAGCTGCAAAACTGCCTGATGTACTGATTTCTAAGCGTCTGTCTTTTGAAGCGTTTAAACCTGCCGATATTAAGGCACGTAAAATCGCGATTCTGGCACATGACAAAGCCAATGAAGCCAGTATTAAAGCTGTACAGGCTTGGGCTGAATCAGAGAGTGCTGTGGCTGATGTGTTAACACCTCGTCCAGGACCAGTTCTGAGCCAGCAAGGTACAGTAATCCCATCTGATGGCATGCAGAAGGCTGAACCTTCGATCGCCTATGATGCCGTAGTGATTGTGGATGGTGATAACTATGAGATGGTGCTGAAAGATGGTATCGCGACTCACTATCTGCTTGAAGCTTATAAGCACCTGAAACCGATTGTCTTCCTGGGAGATAAAGGTCAGCTGATTGAAGACTTAAAACTGATCAGCGATGAAGGTACCTTGGCAAATTCTCAATTCGATACCGTGCAAGACACCTTTAAGACCTTGATCATGAATCACCGTGTTTGGGCGCGTGAATTGATCTCAGAAACAATTCCTGCATAAATACCATGAGAATAGAAGCTTCGGCTTCTATTCTCTATTTCAAGGAATAAAACTTTTATGGCGAGACCAGATCCTAAAAAATTACTGGCACAGATACAAAATACGCAATGGAGTAGGGAGCAGGATATTTATCTGATCGAACATAACCATTTACCTATGAGTCAACTTAGAGAAAAATTGCCTTTTAGTGAAGAAGAAATTATGGCACGCCGTAAGGTACTAGGACTGATGACCCGTTTAAAACAGATGAAAAGACTTTTTCCTTAACTGGCTTTCATCAAATGACCACAATATCGATATTTTTGAGGAAGCACTTTTATGGACCTCAGTTCAATATTAGAAAGATTTAAAAATTCATCATTAGAACCTAAAGAAAATATTCAAACGACTTTGAAGGAGCTGGTGCAACTTTCGGATCAGGTTCCTTTTCCTGCATCAGGGGAAACTTTAAAACGCTGGCAAATTTTAAGCCAGATCTCGGCAACCAATTTAAGTCTGGGCAAAATATTTGAGTCGCATCTGGATGCAATTGCGATTCTGCATGAATTAGATGTTCCGGCACATCCTCATCAGCTTTGGGCAGTCTGGGCAGCAGAAGGCGGGCCTCAACCATTGCAGCTGAATGAAGATAAGCTGACTGGCATTAAGACCTGGTGTTCCGCTTCTAGCTGGGTAGAGGCAGGCTTACTGACTTATCGGGATGAACAAAATCACTCTCAATTGCTAATTGTAGATATGCAGCAGCCTGGTATTCAGCATGACCATACTGTCTGGCAAGCTGTGGGAATGCAGCATACATCCACTGCACAACTAGAATTTAATCAGGTTCCTGTCAAAAAAGTCGCTGATCCACATGCATATCTGGATCGGGTAGGATTCTGGCATGGAGCAGCAGGCGTTGCTGCTTGCTGGTATGGTGCGACAGTAGCTCTTGCTGAATATCTGCAGCAGGAACAGTTAAGAAAACCGCATATGTATAAAGCCATGTATCTGGGTGAAATCAGCCGTGATCTTTTAGCTACTCAGGCTTTGTTTTATCGGGTTGCAGAATTGATTGACCAGCAACCCAAATTTCCTCATCAACTTCAGATTCAGGCTTTGCGCGCGCAGGTTGAAGCCACTGCATTAAATGTACTCAACCAGGTTGGAAAAGCGCTCGGCGCAGCGCCTTATTGTACCAATTCTTATTTTGCCCGGCTCGCAGCAGATTTACCGGTATTTATCCGTCAAAGCCATGCTGCCTTTGATCTTGAGCGTATTGGAGAGCTAAGCGCACAGGAGGAAGAACTATGGGCACTTTAAAACATGAGATTGTCGAAGATCGTGTGATCCATGGGGAAGGGACGCGGGTAGAAGAATGGCGTAACTGCGAAATATTACAGCAGATGCCAGAATTTGATATTTCCAGTGTAATTCCTGCAGATGGCAGAGTCTGTATTGTGGCACCGCATCCGGATGATGAAATTCTGGGATGTGGTGGACTGATGCAACGTTTGGATAAACTCGGCTATAAGATTGTACTGTTTGCAGTAACTAATGGTACGGCCAGCCATCCCGGTTCGAGTCTGTATACGCCAGAAGAACTGAACCAGATTCGTCCAGCAGAAACGCGTCAGGCTCTGGAAGAATTGTCCTTAGAACAGCCGGTTCTTCGGATTGCTTTGGATATTCAGGATGGAAAAGTGGCCGAGCAGCAAGGTTTGCTCAAACAGCAATTGCATTCGTATTTGCAGCCTAATGATATATTGGTCACGACTTTTGTTCATGATGGGCATCCAGACCATGAAATAACCGGTCAGGTCGTCCAGCAGCTCGCGACTGAGTTACAGTTACCGTATATTCAGGTTTTAATCTGGGCATGGCACTGGGCCACACCAGGAGACACTCGAATTCCGTGGGCTGTTGCGCACAAACTCAGGCTGACAGATGAAGAATTAAAATATAAAGCCCGAGCTGCACGATGTTTCAAGAGTCAGATTGAGAATGACCCGACGACAGAACAGGCACCGATTGTCCCTGAACATGCATTGGAGCGTGTTTTACAGCCATGGGAGGTTTATCTGTATGAACAGTAAATCAACTTATGATCATGCCTATTTTGATGCTTTATATGCGCTGAATCAAGGAGATCCATGGCATTATGAACAGCGCTGGTATGAACAGCGTAAACGTCAGATTTGTAAAGCGCTCTTGCCCAAACTGCATTTTGAATCTGCCATAGAAATCGGTTGTAGTAATGGCATGCTAAGTCAGGAACTAGCTCCTCATACCGGAGAACTCATCTGTCTGGATGCCAATACGACAGCGATCCAGCTAGCGCAACAACGTCTGCAAGATTATTCTCATGTCAATTTTGTCCAAGGCATTGTTCCGGAAGACTTGCCAGAGCGTAAGTTCCAGCTAATTGTACTGAGTGAGGTTTTATATTATCTGGATCAGGCCGCTTTAGAGAAATTGACCCACTGGTTGCAGCACGCCCTTGATGCAGAAGGCTGTATTCTGGCTTGTCACTGGCGGGCACCGATTTCAGGTTTTAGCTTTACTGGTGATGATACTCATGACCATCTAAATACTCACCTGCCTTATAAAAAATGTTCACAACTTCAGGAACCTGATTTTCTGGTTGATGTCTGGATAAATAGCCCACAGTCTGTGGCAGAGCAAGAGGGCCTTAAATGAATAAAATTGGTGTGGTCATTCCTGCCTGTAATGAAGAAGCCTATATAGAACGTTGCCTGCTGGCCTTAAAAAAAGCACAATTTGAATTTTATCAATACCTTGGTTCATCTGGAAATATTCCCGAGATTAAGATTTTAGTTGTCTTAGACAGTTGTACCGATCAAACCGCGATCAAAACCGTGCAACTGGGGGTAGAAGTCATTAGTTGTGACTTTCGTTCGGTGGGTAAGACCCGTCATTTAGGAATTCAAAAAGTAATTGAACAAGGATGCGACTGGATCTGTTGTACCGATGCGGATTCATATGTTCAGGAGGACTGGTTCAAGGTCATGTGGCAGCACCAACCCACTGACGCAATTTGTGGGGTCGTTGAAGTGGACGAATGGAAAAATTTTAGCCTGGAAGCCCGATTGAAATATTTAGGTCACTATCAGGACAAAATGGATCATCGGCATATTCATGGTGCAAACTTATGTTTTAAAACAAGTATATATAATAATTTTGATGGGTTTAACCAGTTAGATTGTCATGAAGATGTCGACTTTGTTCGCCGTTTACAACAGGCAGGAGTCAATATTACCTGGTCCAATCAATTAAGGGTAACAACCAGTAGTCGGCTACAGTCAAAAGTTGCTGAAGGTTTCGCCTGTTTTTTACAAAATCTTGAGTTACAGGAAGCAATGAAAAAACCGATCAGCATATACAAATAAAACTATAAAATTATAAATTTTATACAATCAATTACTTGTAAAAAATTTAAAAATTCATTTCTAAAAGCTATTTCATTTAGAAAAATTCTGTTTATAATTCACACAAATTAAGCCCTGCTACTTATATTTTTCAGCTATAAGTCCGCGGGGTTTTTCTATGGATGATCGGTAATGGATGCCTGAGCTCTTTCTTTTGGAATGACAATGTTAAATTCACAGCTAATTTCTCGTCTTCAGTCTCCATCACCGTATCTCTGGCAGAAAATCGCCACTGCACTGTGTTTTTTTAGTCTAGGTTTTAGTACAGCTGCCTGGGCACCATTAATTCCTTATGCGCAGCAGCGCTTATTGCTGAACCATGCTGACTTTGGTTTACTTTTGCTATGTGCCGGAGTTGGCTCAATGCTGGCCATGCCATTGGCAGGTCGTATGGCGAGCAAGTTTGGTTGCCGTACAGTACTGGCTGTTATTCTGGCTGCATTTCTGTTCATCTTGCCAGCGCTAGCGATTAGTCCTACCAGCTTGATGATGGCAATTACCCTGTTTTTCTTTGGCGCCAGTGCTGGTGCTTTGGGGGTAACCGTAAATATTCAGGCTGCCCAGATTGAAAAACTCATGGATAAAAGCTTGATGTCGGGTTTCCATGGCGTATGTAGCTTGGGTGGTCTGGTTGGTGTATTGGGCATGACCACGTTAATGGGATTTGGTCTGGCACCTTTAACTGGCGCACTGGTTGTAAGTGTAATGTTGCTTGCGATTGCGATGCTGGCAATTCCATTTTGCTTGGGTGGTCAGTCATCAACTACAGAAGAAACTAATACAACTACAGCAAAACCTGCGAAAAAAGCGCTACCAACATTCGCAATTTTAGGTATTGGCCTGATCTGTTTTGTATCCTTCCTGTCTGAAGGTGCAGCGATGGACTGGAGCGGTATTTATCTGGCAACCCAGTTTAACGTACCTGCAGCGCATACCGGTCTGGCTTATAGTTTCTTTGCTGGCTTGATGGTGCTTGGACGTTTTAGCGGTCATCTCATCATTCAAAGCTTGGGTGAAAAAACTACTATCTTACTAAGTGCTTTGCTGGCTGCAGCAGGCCTATTTATGGTGATCTTTGCACCAGTATGGCAAGTCGTTTTAACTGGTTATGCGATCTTGGGTCTAGGTAGCGCCAACATCGTTCCGTTAATGTTCTCTCGTGCAGGCCGCCAAAAATCTATGGCTTCTCATGTAGCATTATCTTATGTATCGGTATTTGCTTATACCGGTTCATTGATCGGGCCAGCGCTGGTAGGTTTCGGTAGTGAAATTATCGGCTTACGTTTAGTGTTTACAGTCATCGCATTTGCTTTAATGAGCATTGTAGTCCTGAACCATCTGACTGCCGGTCACAAAGAATCAGAAAAAGCAGAAGGTCTTATTGCCGGCCTAGACCACAAAACACCAGCATAAAGCTGGTGTTTTTTTATGGGCTTTCAGACCTTAGGCATGCATATTGAACTGGGTCGAAATGCCTTTGGCCACTGGTCGATAAATTCGCAAGCTTTGTGATTTTTTCAGATCAGACAGGAACTGATCACGCCAGCGAATGATATCGAAATTCTTCAAGCCTTGCTGTAAATAGCGGTAACGTTCCAAACGTTCCGACTTAGGCATACGCAAGGCTCTTTTCAAGGCTTTGGCCATACTGTCCTGATCATAAGGATCGACTAGTAAGGCTTCTTTCATTTGCTCGGCAGCCCCGGCATATTTAGACAGAATCAATACCCCTGGATCCAATGGATCTTGCGCAGCAATATATTCCTTAGCCACCAGATTCATCCCGTCTCGGATTGAATTCACCCAGCAAATATCTGCCTTACGGTAAAGCTGCATCAGGGCTTCATGACCCAAAGTGTCATAGCTACAGTCAAAAGGTAGCCAGTTTGCATTGCCATGCTGATGATTTAAATTCTGCACTGCGGCCTGGAACTGTTCATAAAGTTTTTTATAGCTGTTCACATCCAGTCGGCATGGGCAGGCAATCTGTAATTGCTGGAACTGATTTTTAAATTCAGGCTGTTCATCCAGTAACTCCTGGAATGCATGAATTTTCTCCAGCAGCCCTTTACTGTAGTCAATCCGGTCAACCGAAATAATAGTCTTATGGGCATGTGCTTTATCCAGATCAAAGGGCAGGTCAGTGACTTGACTCTCAGCAGCCTGCTTCTGAAGCTGCGCCGGATGTACACCGATTGGATAAGCCTTCACATAAATCCGTTTAGACTGATAACTCAGGATTTCATCATTGCGATGCTGAATATTTAATACCTGTTCCAGGAAATCAATACAGTTGGCCTGATCGCGTGGAGTCTGCAGACCAATGACATCAAAATCTGCCAGATGTCGGGCCAGTTCCTGATAAGGAGGCAGCGTTTGCCAAAGTTTCAGTTCTGGGAAAGGAATGTGCAGGAAGAATCCAATCCGGTTGCGCATGCCTAATTTACGACAGTAATGCGCCACACTCAGGAAATGATAATCATGAATCCAGATGATGTCATGCGGTGAAGCCACCTGTTTCAGGTGTTTGGCAAAACGCAAATTGACATCTTTATAGGTTTTAAAATCCTGTGGCTGATATTCAACACGTTGATGCTGGTCATGCATTAATGGCCATAAGGCATTATTAGAAAAACCACAATAATAACCCTGGTACTGGGCTTCGCTCAGTGCACTGGTATGATATTCCACATTCTGATGTTTCAGAATCTGAAATTTCTGTTCCTTGTTCTGGTCAACTCTGGAGCCATTCCATCCAACCCAGATACCGCCTATATCATGCAATGCATCCTGCAATGCAACAGCCAATCCACCAGCCTTCATACTTTCTGGGTTAGGTAGATTCACACGGTTTGATAACACAATGAGTTTAGACATGTGATTTCTCCAATGGTTGTTGTTCTTGTACTTCAATTACATTTAAAAATTCTTTCAGGAAGGCCTGAACTTGAGAGACGTTCTCCAGTCTGTACCGTGCTAGGGTCTGGCCAAGGCCTACTTTGATTGAGCAGCCGTGAAGGGCATTGATGACCTTGAATCCGGCTTCATCGGTCAGGTCATCACCAATAAACATGTGATAATGATCAGTGAGATGGTATTGCTGAATAATCTGTTGAATCGCTGAACCTTTATTGGCGCCTTTGGGCACCAATTCAAAAACATACTTGCCAGCTTTTAACTCAAAGTCGGAAAACTGGTTGAGACATTCCAGCGCAAAAGCATGTACGCGATCTTCTAGTTGAGGATGTTCACGAAAATGTAGCGCAACAGAATAATCTTTAACCTCGATCCGCAAATCAGGGATTTGAACTGCCTGTTCCTGAATATATTGTTTTAGGGCTTGTAGCTGCGGCTTATTTAAAGAGATTAATGTCTTTAAATCAGCTTGATAGATTAATTCCAGACCATGTGATCCAGCGATATTCCATTGCAGAGGGTGAATAAGTTTTTGTGCTTGTAAAATCGAACGACCAGTAACTAATATCAGCTGAATATATTGTTGTAAATTTTTCAATATATTTATAATTTCAGGATGAATTATACTTTTATCTGGATCTGGGTGAAATTCAGAGATTGTTCCGTCAATATCAAGAAATAAAACAACCTGATTTGAGTCCATATTCAGGTTGCAATCATTTAAAATCATCTTTGGCGATATATAAGATAAGCTAGATGAATCTTCTAAATTTTGTTCCCTATGTATGTCTGACATAAATCCACCTAAGTACATGATATAAAGTAGATTAAAAATTAGAGTTAAACTGTGTGATTTTTAATCTAATTATTTTTATAACATATTCTATTTTTCAAAATGGCGTTAGGCGCAGAAAAGAAACACTTTTGACATGTAAAGTTACTTTGTAAAATTTGGAAATATTCAGTAGGAAAGATTGATATTCTTTGTATATTTGTAAAATAATTTTTCAGTGATTTTTAATATATTAATAATGATATTTAAGGTTGTGCATATTAAGTGATTGAGTAATTTTGAGTGCTATAAATAAGACTCTTTTGATTATTTAATGTGAAAAATGGTTTTGATTTATATTTTTAGAAATTAATTCATCAGCTTTCTATTAAATAATAGGGGCAGAGTAAAACTTGAA
>NZ_DCRI01000071.1:0-11754 GCF_002324975.1 Acinetobacter sp. UBA1496
TTCATCGAACTCAGGTTAATTAATAAGCCAATCGCATGTAGATTGGCGATTTGGCTCATCAGATGCATCAGAGTTTCAATGCCGTGCCTTTTAAGAGCATATTTTTTCTCATAATCCGAACCAATAGCAGAATCCACGGCTCTAAAGAAATGCAGACATAAGCTTTTTAATGAACCATCGTGCGGACAGTCAATTTTAAGGTAGACAATTTGGGTAAAATTATATTTCTCATGAAAAATGACCTGAGGATATGTAGCTAGGATCCGATTTAATGTGGTGGTTTTTCCACTACCTGAACAACCAATGAAAGACATACTTTTTGCGGTTGACTGGGCTGTTTTAAAGCGAAATGCATTAATTTCACCTGTCATCATCCGTTCGTAACCATTCTGCAGATGAGTGGCTAAATTACCATTCTCAAGATTACGTGCGACATATCCATCACGAATCATAATTGCGATCTTTTGCTCAAGTGAATAGTGTCTTGAAATTGGAAGAAAGAAACTATTCATTAGCTGAGCAATCAGGTGGCTTCTGACTACCCCAGGTTCATGTTTTTCAAGTGGACTGATGTCTACAGTACATTTCAAAGCCGTTTTAATATCGTTAAAATCACGTATTGGCGGCAAGGCTTCAATGAGCGGGTTACCTTTGTATTGACCAAAGCTCGGTTGATAGATAGCTTTTACTTTCATGGTTGTTCCTCACTTCAGTCATCATCAAATAGTTGATCAAAAAATGCAGGTCGATCATATGAATCATGCTCATCGGTCTGTGCTACATTTTTTGAAAAAGGAAGGATGTTGCTTGGCAGGTCTTCACTGAATTCACTTTCGGACAGAGAGTTTTTCAACATCTCTCGTTCTTTATCACGTGCTTTTAGACGATTTTCTTTGATCTTGGAAAGACGCTGAGCATTGCTGTGAGTCGATGCCCGCGTGGATGCAATGGCTTTTTGAATAATCTCCTCATTTGAGCGCTCTAATTCAGCCCGTGCGAGTTGCAATGACATATGGTAATTTGCTTGTATTGACTTTTGCTCTTTTTGAACTTTCCAAACCTCCCAAAAGCTGCATCCTATAAATTCTCTTGAACGTTGGGCTAGATGTGCTTCCCAGCAATCTGATGTCGAAGGAGAGAAAAAGAGATACACTTTTTCTGCATTAGCAGGATCGTATGCCACGGTTATTTTTTTGGGGCGACGTGTTGAGGTAGACCGATGCATCCAGCCATTTTCTAAGATTTCTTTACAAATATAGTAAAGGCCAAAAACCTTGATACCTAAATGAGAGAGAGTACCTTCAGTTCGGGGCAAGAGTGCAATATAAATAGCACGTTCAGAAGCTGTTCTTAATTTTCCGGTCCGGTTTTGGATTCCCCAATTCCATAACTGTAATGGAATATTGGGAAGATCTGTTGGCATATCAATATCACGATCATAGGATCTAATCTCATGTGTCTGATTATGCATTAATACAGAGTTGAGTATGATCTTAGTAAATTCATGCACAGTCAGAGTGGCATCTAAACGGTAGTCTGTGCCACCACGTTTCTTTTCTTTAATAGGCTGTACAACACCTGGCGCATACGGCTTAAATTCGGCTTGGATAGTACGAAAATAGCGTTCAATGATACCTTTGAGATCACCTCTGTATGCCGGTGCATTTTCAATTCGTATAGCAAAACTTTTTTCTAGATGTTCAATTTGATGACCAAGCAATTCACCGCGATCCGCTAAAATGGCTTCAGGTAAACCAATACAAGGCCAATCTTCAGAGCGTATTTCACGGCCAAAATTTTTACAGTATTCGACTTTGTCACACATAGCGATGCGTAGAACTTGCATGCTGGTGACATAGGAGGGATTTTCAAGGCCGACATACATACCGGTCACCATGCGACTAAATTCATCTATCATGAAATAGACAGTCGGGCGGCCGATAATGCATGCACGATCAGAATCAGAGATAAGATATATATCTGCAATTGTGGCATCAATTTGATATCGAGAACCTGGCCCCAAGACTTGAGAGTTTGTTGTAGATACTAAAGGCCTTGTATCTTTTAAATATTCAATTTGATGAGAACGTTTTTTCAGCCTGATGGTGCGGTTGAAATCTCTCTCATAAAAATATTTAAATTGCCAAAAAGAAGGATATTCGCTCTCTGGTATATCAGGGTAACGTTCTTGATAAAGTATCAAAAATTTTCGGTAAGCGTATTTGACCGAAAATTTTTTGTCATTCAGTAAATATTGATTGATGACTTTTTTAAATAAATTTTCGACAGTGGTATCAATTAATGCACCTGTCCCTTCAGAAATGACACGTGGTCGTCCTAATTTATTTTCAGTCACTCTTTTTTTTATACCTTTTCCCCCAGAATTATAGTAATGAGGAATAAGTGCATTAGGTGTCATGCCACGTTGCCAATAGTGCCGTAATAAACGATAAATAGTTTGCTTAGTCGCGACTTTTTCTTGTACAAGTTGGTTAATCAGATAAGCACGCTCTTTACGTTCATAAAATCGTTCATGTTCAATAACTGGTTTGATTATGGCAAAGTTTTGATCACGCTTTGTTTGGTAGATAGATCCTTCCGTTACAGTGAACAAACTGAGATCAGAGAATGGATCATCAGTCAGTTCGGCTTGCCCTAGTTCAATTCGTTGTTCGAGTTCTGAAATTGGAAAGAGTTCGGGCAATGCTTTGTCAGACTCAATATCTATCCAAACCAAATGCTGAGGATATATTTTCAGAATGCGAAACCGATGATCTAGTTTATAAACATGATTAACCTGAAACATTTTTAAGTTTCTCCAAATGTTGAATATTCCCGATCTCAATGTCCCGACCACGTATTTTTCTATAGCTTTTGGAGATATCGAACAAAAAATACCGCTGGGCAAGCAGTTCTCTTATTTCTAGAAGAGATGCGCCTGTTTCCATGGAATACTGAGTGTCAAGGTATTTAGATAGCTCTATCAGGGTAAGTTCAGGTTTTTGGAGAAAATGACTCTGATAAAAGTCTATTTTTGAAAAGATATGGATATCGTCAGTTGCTCTATTCAGTGGGTAGAGCCATTTAATAT
The DNA here is from genome assembly GCF_002324975.1 of Acinetobacter sp. UBA1496. Taxonomy (NCBI): domain Bacteria; kingdom Pseudomonadati; phylum Pseudomonadota; class Gammaproteobacteria; order Moraxellales; family Moraxellaceae; genus Acinetobacter; species Acinetobacter sp. UBA1496. The sequence continues at coordinate 3,092 of NZ_DCRI01000071.1, forward strand.
TTTCTATTGCTGTTGGTGAAATCTCTTTTTCTGTAACGACAAACCAAGGTACTTGTTGTTCATCCCAATAACGTCTTTCAAGTTCCAATTGGGCAATGGTCTTCTTTTGATCTAGGTGCGCGGACTTGATAGCTTTTATAACAAAGCAAGGAGGCTTTAGCGGGGAGTTGTTTACAACAAAAAAAGTTGAAGTAAGAATTTGATGAACATTCTTTTCGATAGGGTGCTGAATTTTTAAATCTTCAGCAATTTGCAGGGTAGTTGTAAGATCAAGTGGAATTTGCTCGCGTATATCTTCGACCTCTTGAATTCTGTCTAATGCGAGAAATAAAGCTAACTCTAAGTCAGAAAATAAATGATGAGTTCTTTGGGTTTTATAACCATATACACGGCTAGACCGTTCCGTCAGGGATTTGTTATCTCTAACATTTAAAAAAGGCTTATATGAATGTAATCGCCCTTGGCCACGTCCTTCTTGTAGCCAGCGTAATTGTTGTTCTTTTGATGCCATCTGAAACCCCATACTTTTCTTTAAACCTAGCACTTGATTTATTTTTAATCAATATAGTCTTATATTTTATTTTTATGAATTAAATATTTTTACTTAGTATGATTGTTTATTTCTATTTAAATATTGCTGTTAGGGTGATAATTAAATTATTTTATTTTTAATAATCAAGTATTTATTTAATTTAAAGTTTGTAATTGTAATGATTAATATATTACTTTAACTTATGAGAAAAAATAAATTTTATATAAAAATTTATAGATTTCTTGAGGGCTAAATTAGATTTTTTACTGAAATCAAAAAATTTATATTTTTATTGTAGAGTAAAATAGTTTAATACTTTATTTTTTATAAGTTATTGATTTTATTTATTAAATTTTTAAATAACTATTTAAAGAAAGTATCATCCTTTCTTGGTTTGTGCTCTTTAAATATAGCCACGAAATAAAAAAGTCCCATACTTGTATTTTAACATATTGAAAATATAAATATTATTTTATATATGTCAAAAAAGTATGGGACTTTATTACCCTAAGTGCAGGCTTTATTACATAGTATTGAACTATTTTACTTTATTACAACAATAACAGGCTAATTTTATGAGTTATTCTACTGTTACTGATTTTGCCAGATTACGTGGCTGGTCAACATCAGTACCACGCAGGACTGCCACATGGTAAGACAGTAGCTGTACTGGAATACAATAAACAATTGGCGCTAAAACAGCGTTTACTTCAGGAATATGTACGACATGCTGGCGTTCTTTGGCTTTAATACCGCTATTTTCATCGGCAAAAACAAAGAGCTCACCACCACGTGCCTGAACTTCTTCCATATTGGATTTCAGTTTATCAAGCATGTCATCCTGTGGCGCCAGAATCACTACTGGCATATCATTATCCACCAGTGCCAATGGACCGTGCTTCAGCTCACCCGCCGCATAACCTTCCGCATGAATATAAGAAATTTCTTTCAACTTCAGTGCACCTTCCAGTGCAATCGGGAAGTGTGTACCACGACCGAGGAACAGACAGTGCTGTTTCTCTACAAATAGTTCAGAGAGGCGCAGAATTTCATCATCATGACTTAAGGTATCCAGAAGTACCTTAGGCATATGCCATAGTCCAGTGGTGATCTCAGTCATCTGTTCAGCTGAAATGGCATTTTTCACTGTACCAATTTTTAGCACCAGTAGCATTAGTGCAGCCAGCTGAGTGGTAAAAGCTTTGGTTGAAGCCACACCAATTTCAGGACCCGCTAAAGTCAGCAGACTGTAATCTGTTTCACGTACCATTGAAGAAGTTGCAACATTACAAATCGTCATCGTCGTAATGTTTACACCTTTTGATGCAGCACGTTTTTGGGTATCACGCAGAGCGGCCAAGGTATCGGCTGTTTCACCTGACTGAGAAATACACACATAGAGTGTGTTATTGACAATCACTGGCGTACGGTAACGGAATTCACTGGCAATCTCGACCTGACAAGGCAGATCAATCAGCTGTTCAAACCAGTATTTAGCAATCATGCCAGCATGGTAACTGGTACCACAGGCAATAATTTGGATTTGCTGGATTGTTGAAAAATCCTGTTCAGCATTCACCAGAAAGTCTTCACGCAGTGTATTGCCATTTAGGGCTTGTGAAATGGTCTGTTTTAGCGCTTCAGGCTGCTCATAGATTTCTTTGAGCATGTAGTGCTTATATTCACCCTTAGAAGCATTGCTCACGGTTGCATCCAGTTCTTTTACTGGGCGATCCACCAACTGGCCATCAACAAATACTTCAATGGTAGTACGGGTTAAACGTGCAATATCGCCTTCTTCAAGATAGATGAAGCGATTGGTAATTGGTAATAAAGCCAACTGGTCAGAACTGATAAAGTTCTCGCCAATGCCTACACCAATCACCAGTGGTGAACCTTCACGTACAGTAATCAATTCATCTGGATGATCTGTGTGTACGATCCCGAGCGCATAAGCACCTTTCAGCTGTGGTACGACCTGACGAACAGCCTCAAGCAGGCTAGGGGTAGATTTCAGTGCATCATTGACCAGATGGGCAACCACTTCAGTATCAGTTTGTGAAGTGAATACATAGCCTAAAGCTTCAAGATCATCTTTCAGCTCCTGGTAATTTTCAATGATACCGTTATGAACCACAGCAACATTACCCGAAATATGGGGATGAGCATTGTTTTCAGTCGGTTTACCATGAGTTGCCCAGCGTGTATGAGCGATGCCTAATGAACCATTAATCTGTGATTCATTCACAGCTTGTTCAAGGTTCGCGACTTTACCCACACGACGTTCACGGAGCACCTGGCTATTACTGATTAAGGCCAGACCCGCAGAGTCATAACCACGGTATTCAAGACGTTTTAGGCCTTCAATTAAGATATTGCTGATATTACGTTCCGCGATGCCACCGACGATACCACACATACTAACTTCCTCTTATTTCTTGATTTTTTGCGGACGCTGATAGTTTTCTTTGGCAAATTGCTTAGAACGTTCTACCGCTAAACTGTTCTCTGCCACATTACGGGTAATCGTTGAACCCGCTCCCACTGTCGCGCCATTACCGATCTGGACCGGTGCAACCAGAGAGCTGTTAGAACCAATAAAAGCATGATCCCCAATGATAGTCTTAAATTTGTTGGCACCGTCATAGTTGCAGGTAATCGTCCCTGCACCAATATTGGAACCGCTACCGACTTCAGCATCACCTAAGTAAGTGAAATGATTCGCCTTAGAACCTAGACCAATGCTTGAGTTTTTGACTTCAACAAAGTTGCCAATATGGACTTCAGCTGCCAGTTTTGCCCCTGGACGCAAGCGTGCAAATGGACCAATCTGTGCATTTTCACCGATAACAGCATTATCAAACACGCTATATGGCTGAACTTTAGTACCCGCAGCAATCTTGGTATTTTTAATCACGCAGCCTGCACCGATTTCAACATTATCACCGAGTTCGCAATCACCTTCGATAATGACATTGATATCGATCCGCACATCTTTACCAACAGTGAGTTGGCCTCGTAAGTCAAAACGGCTTGGGTCAATCAGATGTACACCTTGCTGCATCAACTGTTTAGCTTGATAAGCCTGGAACTGACGCTCCAATGCAGCCAGTTGCACACGGTCATTGACGCCTTCCACCTCAAAAGCCAGCTCAGGTTCTACAGATGCAACACTCATACCATCTGCCAGTGCCATTGCCACGATATCCGTCAGGTAATATTCACCTTGGGCATTGTCATTGCTTAAACGTGGTAGCCATTCATGTAATTTGGCATTGCTGACTGCATAAATACCAGTATTAATTTCTTTAATTTGACGCTGTTCTTCAGAAGCATCTTTATGTTCAACAATGGCTTGAATCTGACCATCTTTACGCACAATACGACCATAACCACTGGCATCTGCAAGCGTTAATGTCACTAGGCCAATACCTTGCTCTTGAGTAGCATCGAGCAGATTCTGAAGCGTCTGCTGGCTAATACAAGGGACATCACCAGACAGGATTAGTGAAATACCCTCTTTCGGCAAAACAGGTAGTGTCATTTGTACGGCATGACCGGTACCAAACTGTTCAGCTTGTTCTACCCACTGGATATCCTGGTCTGCAAATGCGGACTGAACCTGCTCACCGCCATGACCATAAATGGTAATAATATTGTCTGCATTGAGTTTTTTTGTTGTGTCGACCACATGGCCGAGTAAAGGTCGTCCTGCAAGCGGTTGTAATACTTTCGGTAAGTTGGAACGCATACGGGTTCCTTTACCTGCAGCAAGAATAATCACAGTCGTAGACATGTTCTAATCCTAGATATGGCTTAAGCCATCGTAAAGTAAAAATAAATCCAAATACAAAGTGCTGCCCAGAGGCCAGCGATAATGTCATCCAGCATGATGCCAAAACCACCCCCAACCTGACGGTCAATGACTCGAATCGGCCAAGGTTTCCAGACATCAAATAATCGGAACAGGGCAAAGCCAATGAGTAGCCATAACCAGTTCATCTGACCTAAATAGATCAGTGGCAAAAAGGTGATGGATTGTCCTGCAAACTCATCCCAGACAATGCGTCCATCATCATGTACACCCATGACTTTGGCTGTTTGGCCACAGATATATATGCCAATCAGGGACATGATGACAATGGCAAAAAGACTATTTAGAAAACCTAAGTAGAGCCAGATGGGTACAAATAAAAGTGCAAAAGCTGAACCAAACGTTCCGGGCGCTTTAGGCGCCAGACCAGAACCAAATCCTACCCCACTAAAGACAATGAGCCGGTTTGTCCATGACATGCTTTTAAAATTGATCGCAGGTTTATGCAAAATGTTGATATCCGTTAAATTGAAGTGAATGATCTACGCCATCTTTTTCAAAAGTTAAACCGTGTTGCTGCTGAATGGAGCCAATTATACTAATCGAAACATCCAGATGTTTTTGCAATAATTTTTCATAATTTTGCGGGCTTATTGTAAAGCATAACTCGTAGTCATCACCACCCGCGAGTGCGTATTGCCAACGCTGTTCACCATTTAATGCCTGCAGGGCAGGACTGATCGGTAACTTTTCAAGTCCTAAAGTCGCTCCTACCTGAGAAGCTTTGAGAATATGTCCCAGATCCTGTGCGAGGCCATCCGAGACATCAATCATACTGTTGGCTAGGCCTTTTAAGGCAGTACCCAACTGACAGCGTGGGGTTGGATAATCTAAACGTTTCTGTAATGGATGACCAAGATGATTTAAAGCAAAAGCAGCATCACCCACTGTACCGGATACACAAATCAGATCACCAGGCTTGGCACCTGAACGGGGTACAGCTTTACCAATCTCTACCCAGCCCAGGGCAGTCACAGATAAGGTCAAATGAGGACTTTGTGTGGTATCACCACCAATTAAGCTCACACCAAATTGATCGCAACAATCATAGAGACCCTGACTAAAGGCTTTTAACCAGTCATGATCAATTTGGGGTAGGCTCAAGGCGAGTAAAATACTATGCGGGGTCGCGCCCATGGCTGCAATATCAGAAAGATTAACAGCGACAGATTTCCAGCCAATCGCATGAGGATCGGTTTCTAAAGGAAAATGACGTCCAGCAACGAGAGTGTCGGCACAGATGACCAGTTGTTGCTGTAGAGGAGGGGTGAGCAAGGCTGAGTCATCGCCAACGCCTAAATCGACAGAATTTTTATTCTGACGATTAAAATAGGTATCGATAATCGAAAACTCAGCCATACAACAATTCGACTACATTAGTTGGCTTGCTGTTTTTCTGCTGCACGTAAAGTTGTCGCTAAACGGTCCAATACACCATTAATGTATTTATGGCTGTCTGCACCGCCAAAATGTTTAGCTAACTCAATTGCTTCATCCAGAACCACGCGGTATGGAATCTCAAGATGTTCTTTGAGTTCATAGGCGCCTAAGCGAAGTGTAGCGAGTTCTACACCATCAAGTGCAGAAAGTTCACGATCCAGCACAGGGATAAGCAAAGCATCCAATGCTTCATGATTGGCAACCACTTGAGTCAACAATTCATGATAATAGCTGAGATCCACTTTGTGCATGGCATTGTCCACACGAGTACGTGCTTCAATCTCATGCACCGGATTGTGGCTCATCTGCCATTCATAAATTCCTTGTACAGCAAAGCGACGTGCTTTACGTTTTGCTGCATAAGTTGCTTGAAGTGTTTGCGACATAGCGTTAAATAGCCTTTAACAAGTTAACCATTTCAATAGCAGTCAAGGCAGCTTCACTACCTTTATTACCTGCTTTTGTACCCGAGCGTTCAATCGCCTGTTCGATACTATCCGTAGTCAATACACCATTAATCACTGGTAAGCCAGTGTCCAAGCCAACTACGCCCAGACCTTTGGCACATTCACCAGCTACAAAATCGAAGTGAGGCGTGCTGCCACGAATCACAGCGCCCAGCGCGATGATGGCATCGAAACGATCTGAAGCTGCCAGTTTTTTCGCAACTACAGGAAGTTCCCAAGCACCAGGTGCATGAACAACAGTGATATTATCCTCTGATACGCCATGGCGTTTCAATGTATCAATGGCACCTTCTAACAGATGTTCAACAACAAAGCTATTAAAACGACCAACTAAAATCGCATAACGGTCTTCGTTCGCGAGATGCAACATACCTTCAATACGGCGAACTGCCATAGGAACCTCGATTATTTCTCTGATGTTTGTTGTGCGGTGATGTATTCCACCACTTCTAAGTTAAAGCCGGACAGGGCATTGAAACGTAATGGAGAGCTGAGCAGCTTCATTTTTTCCACGCCGAGGTCACGTAAAATTTGTGCACCGACACCAATGGTCTGATACTGCTGGGAAAGTGCAGCATTGGATTTTACATTTTTTGGTGCTGTCAGTATATCCAGGGCAGGGCCTAAGTCCTGTAAATGGCGCTGGCCAATCCAGACCAGAACACCACGATCACTGTTTGAAATTTCTTTTAAGGCACGGTCCAGATTCCAGGCCGGTTCACCATCTTGCTTGTTCAGCTTTAATAAATCACGGGTTGGGTTAAAGCCATGCACACGTACAGTCGTCACGCCGTCTTTAGGCTGACCTTTCACCAGTGCCAAATGAATGTCCGGGTTACCGATTTCACGGTAACGATAGAGATCAAACACACCGTATTCAGTATCTATAGTTTGCTGGTCAATACGCTCAACCGTTTGCTCATTGGTCATACGGTAATGAATCAGATCAGCAATAGTGCCAATTTTCAGGCCATGTTTTTCTGCGAAAATTTCAAGATCTGGACGACGCGCCATACTGCCGTCTTCTTTGATGATTTCACAGATCACAGATGCAGGTTCCAGACCCGCAAGACGAGACAGGTCACAACCGGCTTCAGTATGACCGGCACGGTGCAATACGCCACCTGGCTGTGCCATCAATGGGAAGATATGACCAGGTTGTACGATGTCACTTGGTTTGGCATGTGCAGCCACTGCAGTTTGAATGGTGTGCGCACGTTCAGCTGCAGAAATACCGGTAGTAATTCCGTTGGCTGCTTCAATTGAAAGGGTGAAGTTGGTTCCGTGCTGAGCGCCGTTGGCATCTACCATCAAGGGTAGATTTAACTGCTGGCAACGTTCTTTGCTTAAAGTCAGGCAAACCAGACCACGCGCATGGGTGATCATAAAGTTGATGTCTTCAGGACGCACGTGGGTCGCAGCAATCACCAGATCGCCTTCATTCTCACGGTCTTCGTCATCCATCAGGATAACCATTTTTCCTGCACGGATATCTGCTACAAGCTCTTCAACTGTATTGAGCGGCATCAACCTTCACCTTCTTTTTTGATCTATACCAGACCGAATCATGACATTATTACTGCATAGTCTAACGCTTTTTAAGCAATTTTGCCTATGCTTATTGCTTTCCCTCAGGGGTTCATTGTTATACACAGTCTTGCGTAGCATGAAAAGTCGACTTTAAATGAAAGCACAGGCTTTATGCTGGATTTTTAAACGATCGGAAAGCATAAAAAATGACAAACTTATTTAAAATCAACATAACTATAAATAATCTCTTATTTTTTATGCAGTTTTATTTATTAGTTTAATACAGCCCCTAAAAATACGTATACCTCCTCATTCTTTCCTTTATAAATTTTTTACCAATCAGTTTAAAATTCTGTTTGAAATAATGAATGAATCAGGCGGACCGAAGTCCACCCGAATTTAGATCAGTTTAGAAGAAGCCTGCTGGTTTGGTTGAATAACTCACTAACAGGTTTTTGGTTTGCTGATAATGATCCAGCATCATGCGATGGTTTTCGCGGCCAACCCCGGATTTTTTATATCCACCAAAGGCTGCATGAGCCGGGTAGATGTGATAGCAGTTGGTCCAGACCCGGCCGGCCTGAATCGCACGACCAGCACGATAAGAGGTATGTGCTGAACGTGACCAGACACCGGCACCGAGTCCATAAATCGTATCATTAGCAATCTTGATGGCTTCATCGAAGTCTTTAAAAGTCGTCACTGCCAATACCGGTCCAAAAATTTCTTCCTGGAAGGTCTTCATGTCATTGGTGCCTTTAAAGATGGTCGGTTCAATATAGAAACCTTGACCCACTTCCTGACGTGCTTCACCACCGGT
>NZ_DCRI01000083.1:0-280 GCF_002324975.1 Acinetobacter sp. UBA1496
TGATTGATACAAGCATCGAAACCGAGCTCTTCTACTGCATAACGACATTTTTCAGACCCACCTGCGATGCCAACCACGCGACAACCTTTAATTTTGCCAATCTGTCCAACCGTAGCACCAACAGGTCCCGTTGCAGCTGCAACGACTAAAGTTTCACCGGCTTTAGGCTGACTAATGTCCAACAGCCCCATATAAGCAGTAAATCCTGGCATTCCCAAAATACCCAGTGCCCAAGATGGATGTTCAGGTTGCATACCTAAGCTTTGACATGCAGTCCCAT
>NZ_DCRI01000083.1:480-3294 GCF_002324975.1 Acinetobacter sp. UBA1496
CACTTGACTGACTGTTCCACCGACCATCACTTCGCCAATTTCAACCGGTGCTGCATATGAAGGAGCATCACTCATGCGACCACGCATATAAGGATCGAGTGACAAGTAAATGGTCTTTAACAACATTTCGCCTTGTTTAAGTTCATTGAGCTCAACTTGCTCAATACGAAAATCGCTGTGTTTTGGCTCACCGACTGGCCGTTGAGCTAAAACGATACGTTGATTAATAACTGTTTTCACACATATAACTCCATGTTTTATTTAGAAGTATTTCTCTTCACAATCAAAAATTATGATTAAAATTTCTTTACATCCATTGTAGATGAGTTATAATAAAAAACAATACGACTGGTCTATTTTTTACAATAGAGTAAATAATTAATATGAAGCCTACTCCTATTAAAAAGTCTGAAGCGAAGCGCTTACACATTCTTAACACCAGTTCAGACCTGATTTTGCATAAAGGTTTTACTGGTGTAGGATTACAGGAAATTTTACAGAGCTGTGAGATCCCCAAAGGCTCGTTTTATCATTATTTCCAATCCAAGGAAGCTTTCGGATGTGAATTGGTACAGCATTATGTAGATAATTACCAAGTCCGTTTAAATGATGTATGGCGTAGTGATAAATCCCCTTATCAAAAGCTGATTGAGTATTTTAATTTATGGATAGAAGATCCTGAAACACAGTGTGGTTGGGCGGATAGCTGTTTAATTGTGAAACTTGCCGCAGAAGTTGCCGATCTATCTGAAGATATGCGCTCCATTATGTCCGCTGGCGTCGATGATGTAATCCAACGGATTGCTGCTTTAATTGATTTGGGAAAACAGGATCAGTCTATCCAAGCAGATACTGAGGCCTCGACGTTGGCACAAGTACTTTACCAAATGTGGTTAGGTGCAGCATTACTGAGTAAGTTGCAAAAAGATAAAACGCCATTACATCAAGCTCTGAGAGCAACTAAATTTCTATTAAAAAGTGAAGATTCATAAAAATTAAATTAAATATCAACAACATAATTAATGGTTTATGATAGCAACCCAATGATTACTTATTCATGTATTGCTATTAGATCGATTTACAATCCATGAGTATAGCGTGCAATGAATTCTCCTTCTAAAGCCCTCATGACTCGTATTTTAGTCGGATATTTAGGCTTATATCCCACACTATTACTAGTACTCACTTTATTAAAGCCAATTACTCAGCATCAAAGTTTCCCGATGATGGTGTTGATTGAAGTCATAGTATTAGTGCCAGTAACGCAACTGATTTCTTTCCCACTGGCAGGTTGGCTCATTACACAGCTAAAAAATTTTAAGAATTTGTTTTAACAAGAAATTGTGCTGGCAACAGCAATCCTAAGCCCTTATTTTGCCAACCTTTGTGGTTGGCAAAATAACTCACTTAGTCGAGATTAATCTGCGTAAGCTGGATAATCAATATAGCCTTTTTCCGTCCCACCATACATAGTGCTTGCATCTACTGTATTCAACGGCCAGCCATTAACGATGCGATCGGGTAAATCTGGATTCGCAATAAATGGGCGTCCAAATGCAATTAAATCGGCCAGTCCTGCCTCTAAAATTCGAGTCCCTCTTTCTGCCGTATATCGACCTGCATAAATAATCCGACCACTGAAAGTGTCTCTGACATCTCTACGAAAATCATGAGGAAGTTCTGGTGCATTATCCCAATCAGCTTCTGCAATCGATAAATAGGCAATCCCAACTTCTTCAAGTATTTTTATGGCTTCAATATAAGTCACATGTGGATCATCTTCAACCAACCCTATGTAAACACGATCTTCCTCTGTACTTTCAAATAGCGGGGCAAAACGCACTCCTAAACGATCTGCACCAACCACCTCAGCAACTGCCTCTACTACTTCACGTAAAAAACGCAAACGATTGTTTAGTGATCCACCATATTCATCTTCACGGTGGTTACTATGTGCAGAGATAAATTGATTTACCAAATAACCATTTGCACAATGAATTTCAACCCCATCAAAACCAGCAGCCAAGGCATTGCGTGCTGCTTGAGCATAGAGTTGCACTAATTCTTTAACCTCTGCATTGCTTAAAGCACGTGGCATGGAAGGATCAGCCAAGGTCCCTGCATTGGGCCCGGTCTCAATAAAGACTTTAACATTACTATCAGCCCTAATAGCCGAGGGCGCGACCGGTAATGCATGATCGGGTTGCAAAGATGTATGTGAAACACGCCCAACATGCCAAAGCTGTGCAAAAATAATGCCTCCTTTAGCATGCACTGCTTCCGTCACTTTACGCCATCCAGCAATCTGTTCAGGGCTATAAATACCGGGAGTCCAAGCATAGCCTTGACCACGTGGCTCGATTTGCGTACCTTCGGTGACCATAAATCCTGCCCCGGCACGCTGTTGATAATAGGTTGCCATTAAGTCATTTGGAATATTCCCTGGCTGAGTACTGCGCGACCGCGTTAATGGTGGCAATACAATACGGTTTTGTAAAACATAAGGGCCTAAGCTTAAGTTTTGAAAAAGTTTGCTGGTCTTCATGTCATTGTATCCAAGTAATCATGACTAAATTGATCTAAACTAAAAAAATACCCTTCCTTCCTGTATATAGAAAAATAAAGGAAGAAAAGCTATTCACTCAGGCCCTTCACCATTAAATGAGGGTTATTTTGCTTATTGAGCCAGTTGCTCAAAGTCAGAAGTTTTATTCACTGCTAAGCACCACAACAGACACTAGCTACTCTTTATTTCAACAATTGAAGTAATGCTGTAGCGGTTGCAGCAGAAGAGGCTGGATTTTGTCCAGTAAC
>NZ_DCRI01000045.1:0-53056 GCF_002324975.1 Acinetobacter sp. UBA1496
GTTAGCCGGATGCTTACCTTTATTTTTCTTTTTTAAAACACTCGCAAAATGTTAGAGCAATATAAAAAAATAGCCCATTCTAAGATGGGCTATTTTTTAAAGATTTAAAGACCAGTAAAGTCAGCTAATCATCTTCACTTATTACGCTGCTACAAACTTGGCGCGCGCTGCATGGAGTTTCTTGTAGCTATCAATTAAACGCAGATGACGATCCAGACCTTCAAGCTGCATATTGGTTTCAGCTAAACCGTAGAAACGTACTGTACCTTCTACTGAACCGAGGACTGCATCCATACGGGCATCGCCAAACATACGGCGGAAGTTGTGTTCATAGTCTTCCAGTTCCATTTCATCATCCAGAATGACTTCAAGCACTACATTCATGCATTGATAGAACAGGCCACGTTCAACGGTATTGGTATTGTATTGCAAGAACTGTTCGACCAGATCTTTAGCTTCTTCAAATTGTTGTAGAGCCAGATAGATCAGGAGTTTTAGTTCCAGAATGGTCAGCTGACCCCATTCGGTATTTTCGTCAAATTCAATGCCGATCAAGGTACGGATCTCGGTGTAATCATCTTCATCTGCTTCTTCCAGACGTTCAACCAGAGCTTCTAGCTGTTCATCATCCAAACGATGCAGGTTCAGAATATCTTCACGATATAACAGCGCCTTGTTGGTATTGTCCCAAACCAAATCTTCCATCAGATAAATTTCAGAATAACCCGGCACCAGAATACGACAAGCGGTTGCACCTAAATGCTGATAGACCGCCATATAAACTTCATGGCCCATCTCTTCCAGAATGGTAAACAATTCTTGTGCCTCATCGGCATTTGAGTTTTGGCCATTATTGGTGAAATCCCACTCAACAAAATCATAGTCAGATTTTGCGCTGAAGAAACGCCAAGATACGACACCACTTGAATCAATAAAGTGCTCAACAAAGTTATTCGGTTCAGTGACTGCATTTGAACTGAAGGTTGGTTTTGGCAGATCATTCAGGCCTTCAAAACTACGACCTTGTAACAGTTCAGTCAGACTGCGCTCTAAAGCCACTTCAAAGTTTGGATGTGCACCGAATGAGGCAAAGACACCACCCGTACGCGGGTTCATCAAGGTCACGCACATCACCGGGAACTGACCGCCCAAAGAAGCATCTTTGACCAGTACTGGGAAGCCTTGCTCTTCTAAGCCTTTAATACCTTCAATAATTTTCGGATATTTTGCCAGTACGTGTTCAGGTACATCCGGCAGTGCCAGCTCACCTTCCAGAATTTCACGTTTAACCGCACGTTCGAAAATCTCAGACAGACATTGTACTTGAGCTTCAGCTAAGGTATTGCCCGCGCTCATACCATTACTGAGATACAGGTTTTCAATCAGATTCGATGGGAAATATACAGTTTCACTATCAGACTGACGTACAAATGGCAATGAACAGATACCACGTGCTTTATTGCCCGAGTTAGTATCATAAAGATGAGTACCTAGTAACTCATCTTCAGGATCATAAATTTCACGGGTATGTTCATCTAAAACTTCTGCTGGCAACTCACCATTTGGACCCGGCTGGAACCATTTTTCATCCGGATAATGCACAAATTCTGCATTGGCAATATCTTCACCCCAAAACTGGTCATTATAGAAGAAATTACAGTTCAGACGCTCGATAAATTCACCCAGTGCAGATGCCAGCGCACTTTCCTTGGTTGAACCTTTACCATTGGTAAAGCACATCGGTGACTGGGCATCACGAATATGCAATGACCAGACATTCGGTACAATGTTACGCCAAGACGCAATTTCAATTTTCATGCCGAGGCCTGCCAGAATCGCAGACATATTGGCAATAGTTTCTTCAAGTGGTAAGTCTTTACCCGGAATACAGGTTAGGCTGTCTGAAGCCAGATTTGGCATCAACAAAGCCTGCGCATCGGCATCAATGCTCTCAACTTCTTCAATAACAAATTCAGGACCAGTCTGAATCACTTTTTTGACGGTACAACGGTCGATCGAACGCAAAATCCCCTGACGGTCTTTTTCAGAGATATCAGCCGGTAGCTCGACCTGAATTTTAAAAATCTGTTTGTAGCGGTTTTCAGGATCGACGATATTGTTTTGAGACAGACGGATATTGTCGGTTGGAATGTCACGCGCTGCACAATAAACTTTAACAAAATAAGCTGCACACAACGCAGAAGATGCCAGAAAATAATCAAATGGACCTGGCGCAGAACCATCACCTTTATAGCGGATCGGCTGATCGGCGATTACCGTGAAGTCATCGAACTTGGCTTCCTGACGAAGATTATCGAGATAATTGACCTTAATTTCCATGTGGATACCTAAATATTCTTATGTGCCACCACGGACAGATAAGATGCTAAATCTGAATATACAAGCCGAATCACGGAGGAGAATTTGACTCAAAAATAATAATAACCCGGGTTAAACCTTCAACCAGTTAGTTTCAGGATAAGCTCGAGTAAGAATGGGTGCTATTATAGAATCATTTTATGAAATTGATAATGTTTGCTCGAATTTCCTGTGGATTTATCAAAATATGTGTTAATTAAATATTCAGAAAATCTGGCTTTAAGCCGAGAACAGACTGTTTTTATTAATACTTGCTGTTCCCGGCCGGATTTTATGGACTGGGAAATGCGTTTTTTAAATCAGATCAAGATCCAAATTAAAAATCATAACCAATACCAAACACAGCGAGATCGCGCTGCTTATCACCAAAACGGTCATAACCACCAAAGATATAATCACCAGATAAGGTCAACTTCGGCGCAACTTCATAACTCAATCCGGCAGTTGCATAACGGAAAGCATGCTGTTTGGTAGTGTTGCCTAGCTCATTACCTTCATATTTGCCTTCATCATTAAAATAACCACCCGCTGCACCGACATGCGCACCCAGCTTATCATTAAGCTGATGGGTTAAATCCAGGGTATAAAAAGTATCGCCCTGATTGGCATAGGCCACATCATATAAATAGGTCGATACACCCGCTGTAACGCTGGTCTTGTCGTTTAGTGCACGACTTACATTCAAACCTAATTCATTTGAAGTGGTATGGCTGCCACCCGGATAATAATAGGTCGCATCCCAAAAATTCCAGTCGTAGTTTTCACTGCTATAGGTATATCCCACGATAAAATCATGTTCGAATTTATCACGACGATGTGATTTCTTGCCTTCCAGTTCCGGATAGGAATACCCTAAGGTTGAGCCCCAGTAACCGACATAAAAATTACCATAAGCCAGATTCAGTGCTGCCTGTAAGGCAACGTCATCATTTTCTGGTGCATTGGTCAGACCACGGGAGATGTATTTAGAAACTACACTGATGTTTCCACTGGTTTCAATTTTTTTTGCTTCTGCATCGTCTGCAAAACAATAAACACTAGAAACAGCAGCACAGCCGAAAAGGACTGTTTGTTTGAACATTCTCATAAAATATAAATTATATTAAGCAAAGAATGGATAACACTGAAACCGATTACAGCCTTATCCAGCTTTGGGTAAAAATAAATTCCGCTATATTCCTCTTTGCAGCAAGCAACAGGAATATAGCCATGACTTAAGCGCGTGGGGCCCGGTAGAAAGGCGCTGTAGAAGCAGGTAATGCCTGCTTGCCACGGATATGATCTGCAAGCTTTTCAGCCATCATGATCGTGGTTGCATTGAGGTTGCCTGTAATAATGAGCGGCATAATTGAAGCATCGATGACACGCAGGCCTTGCATCTCATGCACACGCCCATAACCATCGACAACGGCCATATCATCCTCACCCATTTTACAGCTACAGGACGGATGATACGCTGTTTCTGCATGATTACGAACAAATTCATCAATTTCTGCATCAGTTTGCAGATTTTTGCCCGGACTGATTTCTTCACCACGATATGGATCCAGGGCGGGCTGATGCATAATTTCACGGGTAATGCGGATGGCATCCCGGAATTCACGCCAGTCCTGTTCGGTACTCATATAGTTGAACAGAATACTTGGATGCTCGAACGGATCTTTGGATTTCAGACGGACTCGACCACGAGATGGTGAACGCATAGAACCGACATGGGCCTGGAAGCCGTGCTCATGGATAGCATTAGTTCCATTGTAATTGATCGCCACTGGCAGGAAGTGATACTGGATGTTTGGCCATTCGAACTCATCCGAAGAACGAATAAAGCCACCGGCTTCAAACTGGTTGCTGGCACCAATTCCTTTACCTAAGAATAGCCATTCTGCGCCAATCATGGGCTGGTTATACCATTTTAATGCTGGGTATAAGCTGACCGGTTTTTTGCACTTATATTGTAAGTACATTTCCAGATGGTCTTGCAGGTTTTCACCCACACCCGGCAGGTCCTGAACCACCGGAATATCCAGACTTTTTAACAATTCAGCCGGACCTACACCAGAGCGTTGCAGGATTTGTGGAGATGCAATTGCACCTGCACATAGTAGAACTTCACGATCCGCAAAGACCTGAATCGGCTGTAAGGTATTTTGACCTTCAAAATATTCTACGCCAATCGCCTTATTGCGATTAAACAGAATTCGGTTGGTCATGGCATGGGTAATAATGGTGAGATTATCCCGGCCTTTGGCCATATCCAGATAACCACGTGCCGTACTGGAGCGACGACCTTGGGGTGTCACAGTACGATCCATTGGCCCGAAGCCTTCCTGTTGGTAGCCATTCAAGTCATCGGTACGTGGATAACCGGCTTGAACCCCAGCTTCGACCATAGCATGAAACAGCTCATTATTATCATTTTTAGGCGTTGCGACTGAAACCGGGCCTGAATCGCCATGATAGTCATTGCCGCCAATATCGCGGGTTTCAGCTTTTTTGTAATAGGGTAGACACTGCGCATAGTTCCAGTGTTCCAGACCTTTAAGGCTGGCCCACTGTTCCAGATCCATAGCATTACCACGGATATAGCACATGCCATTAATCAGTGAAGATCCGCCCAGACCTTTACCACGGCCGCATTCCATACGGCGATTGTTCATGTGGGGTTCTGGATCGGTCAGATAGGCCCAGTTATAACGGCGTCCTTGTAAAGGATAAGCTAAAGCAGCCGGCATCTGGGTTCTAAAATCCAAACGATAGTCCGGGCCACCTGCCTCAAGTAATAGCACCTTAGTATCTGGATCTTCAGTTAAACGCGCTGCCAGAACATTACCCGCAGAGCCCGCACCGATAATAATATAGTCGTAATTCATCAAATCCCCCTTATGCGCTAAATACAGATTGGAAAGGACTGAGTTCGACCTGAACCGATTTGGTCTGGGTGTAATGCTGCAAGGTCACAAGCCCATTTTCACGTCCAACACCGGAATGTTTATAACCACCGACTGGCATTTCTGCAGGCGATTCCCCCCAGGTATTGATCCAGCAGATACCCGCTTCTACCTGATGAATAATTCGGTGTGCACGGGCTAAGTCTGGTGTGACGACACCTGCAGCCAGACCATAATCGGTATCATTGGCACGACGAATCGCTTCTTGCTCAGTGTCATAACTAAGAATACTCATGACTGGACCGAAGATTTCTTCACGTACAATGGTCATGTCATCACGACAGTCGGTAAATACGGTTGGCAGGACATAAGCCCCTTGGACAAACTGTTCATCCTCAGCACGACCGCCACCACATAATAGGCGTGCCCCTTCTATCTTGCCTTTTTCAATATAGCCCAGCACTTTTTCCATATGCTCAAAGCTGGACACCGGACCGAAATTGGTTTCAGGATCGAGAGGGTCACCCATACGAATATGTTCAACACGCTGTAAAATCTTTTCTTCAAATGCTGCTTTCAATGCCAAAGGCACAAATACACGAGTACCGTTGGTACACACCTGACCGGAGCTATAGAAGTTGGCCATCATGGCAATATCAGCCGCCAGATCCAGATCGGCATCTTCACAGATAATCAGCGGAGACTTACCGCCCAGCTCCATGGTAACTTCTTTCAGGCTAGAATTTGCAGCTTGCGCCATGACTTTTTTACCGGTAGAAACGCCACCGGTAAAAGACACTTTGGCAATATCGGGATGCGAAGTTAGATAACCACCAATTTCACCACTACCGGTAACCACATTAAAGACACCATGCGGCACACCGGCTTCGGTATAAATTTCTGCCAGTTTCAGCGCAGTTAAAGGTGTAACTTCACTGGCTTTGAAAATCATGGCATTGCCTGCAGCGAGTGCCGGTGCAGATTTCCACAATGCGATCTGAATCGGATAATTCCATGCGCCAATTCCAGCGACAACACCCAAAGGTTCACGGCGAGTATAGACAAAGGAACTGCTTCTCAGCGGGATTTGCTGGCCTTCAAGAACCGGTAGAATTCCCGCATAATATTCGAGTACATCTGCACCTGTCGTAATATCAACAGTCGATGTTTCACTAAAGGCTTTACCGCTGTCCAAGCTTTCTAATTTTGCCAGTTCATCGTTACGCTCGCGTAAAATGGCGACTGCCTTGTTCAAGATGCGCGAGCGTTGAATCGCGGTCATTTCTGCCCAGACTTTTTGCCCTTGTTGTGCAGATTCAACCGCACGATCGATATCATTTTTTGAACAGACCTGCACTTCAGCCAGGACTTCACCGGTGGCAGGATTAATAGTTTGAAACGTGCTATTGGACGTTGCATCGACATATTGTCCATGAATATAAGGACGTTGCAGTTTGAATGTTGTCAATGGAATTCCCTCGCAAATTGGTTATTTGAGTTGTTGCCGGATATATTCACTACACAGTTCAATCGGCAGTTCTGGATCAATTTCGCCACTTACTAAAGCACCTCTTAGCCAGAATCCATCAATGAGTGCAGCCAGACCTTGTGCTGCCTTCTCAGCTTGATCCTTACTCAGCTTTTTCATGAATTCATATTTAAGATTGGAATGTAAGCGGTAATGGTTTATTTGCTGTAAACGATGTAAATCGGGCTGATGCAGACTGCTGGCCCAAAAAGCCAACCACACCTTCATGACCGCTTTATCCGTTTGTGGAGCAGTAAAATTGCCACGCACAATTGCCAGTAAGCGTTGTTCAGGGGCGTCATTCACCTGTGACTTGATTTCAGCAACAGATTTACCTAATTGCTGCAATAAGTAACGCATTGTGGCTTCAATTAACCCATTTTTACCTTGAAAATAATGACTTATGATGCCTGTTGAGACACCTGCCCTCTGAGCAATCTGACTAATTGAAGCTTCTGCAAAACCTAGCTCATTCACTGCAGCTAAGGTGGCATCGATCAGTTGCTGACGACGGATCGGTTGCATACCAACTTTTGGCATAGGACTAACCTGAATAACGGATGTAGCAATACAAAATCACTCTGCTAAAGCAAATAGCGGAATGATGTAACAATTCCTAAACGCTTTTTTAATTGAACGTTCAATTAATAAAAATTATAGTGCCAGCTCACCCTTGATGTACAGCGCAGTTTGTTTTGGATTTGCAAAAGTTTGTAATTCACGAAAACAAGGAAGCTTTAGGGCCAGCTTTTGCTTTTAAATCACACTGCACTGTAGATCATTCGGCAACAAAACGATGGTCAGAGATTTATGCAAAAGAAAAACGAAGAGGTGCAAGATAGTCTGAATAAGGTAGTCTTTTATTGTTCGGCGACGCTTATTCTGCTGTTTTCTATCATCACGATTTTATTTAATGAACAAGCCAATCTAGTCATTATTAATATTTTAAACTGGGTCAGTAGTACCTTTAGCTGGTATTACCTGCTGGCGGCAACGCTGTATCTGGTTTTTATTGTCTTTATCGCCTGCTCACGTTATGGCGAAATCAAGCTTGGTCCCAAACATTCTAAACCCGAATTCAGCCTGCTGAGCTGGTCGGCCATGTTGTTCTCAGCCGGGATCGGGATTGACTTGATGTTCTTCTCGGTCGCTGAACCCTTGTCTCATTATATGAGTCCTCCAGTCGGTGAAGCTGAAACCTTTGAAGCCGCGCGTCAGTCTATGGTCTGGACCCTGTTTCACTATGGTCTGACCGGCTGGAGCATGTACGCGCTGATTGGGGTTGCGTTGGGATATTTCAGTTATCGCTATAATTTACCACTGACAATTCGATCTGCGCTTTATCCTATTTTTGGAAAAAGAATTAATGGCCCGATTGGCCATACGGTAGATACCGCTGCAGTACTCGGTACGATTTTTGGTATTGCCACCACCTGCGGTATTGGTGTCGTTCAATTAAATTATGGTTTGCATGTCCTGTTCGGCTTGCCAGAAAATATCTGGATTCAAACTGCATTAATCGGTGTTGCCGTCATTATTACCATTATTTCCGTCACTGCGGGGGTCAATAAAGGTATCCGGGTCCTGTCCGAAATTAATATCTATGTATCAATCGGATTGCTGCTCTTTATTCTCTTTATGGGAAATACCGAGTTTTTATTAGCAGCTCTAATTCAGAATTTTGGTGATTATCTCAGCCAGTTCCCGAAACTCTCTTTAAGCAGTTTTCCTTTTGAGCAGCCTAAAGAATGGATGAATAGCTGGACCCTGTTCTTCTGGGCATGGTGGATTGCCTGGTCGCCATTTGTAGGTCTGTTCTTGGCCCGTATTTCTCGTGGTCGTACCATTCGTGAATTTGTCACCGGGACTTTGGTTATTCCTCTGTTATTTACCCTGACCTGGTTGTCTATTTTCGGTAACAGTGCTTTATACAGCGTGATTTTTGATGGTAATACTCAGCTTGCGACAACTGTTTTAGAAAATCCGGCACATGGTTTTTATGACCTGCTGGCACAGTATCCAGGTTTCACATTTATCGCAGGTGTAGCCACCATTACAGGGTTGCTGTTCTATGTGACTTCAGCGGATTCAGGGGCATTAGTATTGGGGAACTTCACCACTAAATTCACTAATATTGAGCATGATTCACCGCGCTGGCTCAGTGTGTTCTGGGCGATTGCGATCGGTCTTTTGACGCTAGCTATGCTAATGGCTAACGGTGTTACTGCATTGCAAAACACTACCATTATTATGGGACTGCCTTTTAGTTTCGTGATCTTCTTTGTGATGGCCGGTTTGTATAAATCCTTGCGTCTGGAGGATTTTCGTCAGGCCAGTACCAGCCTGAATGCGGCACCTGTGGTCGGTAATGTGGATATCTTGAACTGGAAGAAGCGTCTGAGCCGGGTCATGCTGCATCCAAGCCTGTCCCAGACCCGGACCATGCTGGACAATGTCTGCAAGCCGGCCATCGAGGCCGTTGCAACCGAGTTAATTGATAAAGGTATTCAAGTCAATATTCAGGAAAAATCACTTGAGGAAGAACCTGAACTGTATCATCTGGATCTGACTATTCAACTCGATGAAGAAGAAAACTTTGTTTATGAAATATGGCCGGTACGCTATGACACGCCAAATTTCAGTTCACGTGGTAAACGAACCAAACGCTATTACTATCGTCTGGAAAGTTATCTGTTTGAAGGCTCTCAGGGTAACGATCTGGTCGGTTACAGTAAGGAACAGGTGATCAATGACATCCTGGATAAATATGAACGCCATATGATGTATTTGCACATTAACCGGATCAGCCCAGGTAAACGTCCACTTTTCCCGGATCGTGAAATCTAGGATCTCTCAACTACGGAAGGACGCAATGATGTCAGAAAGTTTGAATGCCTTTGCCCTGTTTTTTTCGTTACTCAATCCATTTTTGATGAGTATCTATATGCTCGGAATTATTCGTAATTCCGAAGCAAAGGTCTTCAATATGGCATTGATTCAGGGCAGCCTGATCAGCTTTATTGTTTTCATCATTTTTGCGAAAACTGGTGAAGCCTTCTTTAATGAAGTCTTGCATGTGCGGTTTGAGTCCTTCCAGATTTTTGGCGGTATTATTTTTCTAGTAATTGGCTATCGTTATGTCTTTGAAGGTGCTGATACGATTGGCGTGATGCGTGGAGCGCCCAGTCATCTGGCGGGCACGATTGCCATGCCGTTTATGATCGGTCCGGGCACCATTTCGGCTTCTGTGATCACAGGTATACAGCTCAGTTTAATGCAAACCATTCTGGTGATTTTCTTTACCCTGTTTCTAACCTGTAGCTTGCTGATCCTGATGAAATATCTGCATGATCATTTGCAGCATAAATACTCCAACTACATTGATTTATATGTCGATATTGTAGGTCGTGTTGCTGCGCTTCTGATTGGTACGATTGCCATCGATATGATTGTGACAGGTGTCAGTGGAATTCTGGAAGGCTAGTTTTATATAAGCTGACAATAAAAAAAGCGGGCAAAAATGCCCGCTTTTTTATGCAGTGATTATTTTAAAATTTAAACGACACACCTGCATAAGTCGAGAAGCCTTCACCTGGTGAAGATCGTGCTTCATCTTTCCCATTATCATTAAGACCTGGAATCACCACTGCTGCATATTTTTCATCCGTGATGTTCTTGAAGTTAACCCAGGCACTCCATGACTGATCTTCTGGCGCATATCCCAGATCTATACCCCAAATCTGATAATCATCACTGAAGCGGCTATTGGCATAATCATGTGCCATCTTCGATGCATATTCAGTATTTAGCCCCATATAAAGACCATTATTCAAGGCATAACTGAGCTGCGCCTGATAAAGGTGTTTTGGAATTCCTGGCAACTGGTTTTTACCAAACGATGGATCATTTTTATACTGGAAATCGCTAAGCGTATAAGCCTGTTGCAGACGCAGTTCACCATATCGGGATTCATGCAATGGCGTATCCAGACTTAACTCCACCCCTTGATGAATCGTTGGCGTCGCATTTGCTTCTACACTAATTCTTTCAGATTGAGGAGAGTTACTCCCATAATCTTTAATCATTTCAGAGGTTAACAGTTCATTTTTAACTTTAGAATAATAGTAGCTCAGTGCCCAATCTCCAAAGCCTGATTGTCCACGTCCGCCCAGTTCAAAGCTATTGGCAGTTTGCGTGTCCAAATAGATTGGCGCACGTACCCGACCAGAAGCGACCCCACTATCAAAATAATATGGTGAAGACCATGCCATCGCCCAAGGATGTGCCGGTTCAATGCTGCGGCTTAAATTGGCAAACCATTGCACAGACTCATTCGGCTGATAGGTCAATCCAAGTCTTGGTGCAAAATTCCATTCATAACGACTGACTTCAGGACTCGCCTCAGGATAAGTCACTTCACTTTCCCGATGGGTATACACCGCTGCCAGTCCCAAATCTAATTTGAACTGATCATTTAATGTAGTTTCCTGATCAAATTGCAAGACGTTGTCTGAACCGCGATAGGTATAACGGCGGGTAACGGTATCTGCCGGATATGATGGAGTGTCAAATCTTAAAGTTTCAGTTACGCCACTGTCTGGACGATGAGTGGTGCTACGCAAGGCAATACGCCCCTGATGTTCCAGACCTAGAAACTGATAAGGCTTTTTATACTGGAAGCGCGCAGTAATATCTTCATAATCGACATTAGTACGATAACGACTTTCACGTAGATCCAGCGGATAATGATGATAAGCCAGACTACCGGTCAGTTTTGCATCATCCTGCAGATTCCATGTCGTGGTATTGGCCAGCCAGGTACTGCCCGGCTGGATCCGTTTGGCATCAATAGCTGCAAAATTACTGTCAGCCGTTTCAGGGTTATTTTTAAGATCTTTCTGTTTAATCCGCCCTGGAGTTAAATGTTTGCTCTCACGGTAACGGGCATAAAAACGGGTTTCAATATCCGGACTAATTTGATAGCCCAAATTAAAAGCCAGACCTTTACCATCACTTTCGGCATGATCCTGAATCCCATCAAACTGCGAACCCGTCACTGCCAGATAATAATCTAACTTGTCGATTTGTCGGCCAGTACTAAACTGGTATTTCTGATAGCCATGGCTACCCGCTTCATATTTTAATTCAGAGCCATTTTGCTCTACACCAGTCTTACTTTTATAGTTAACTGTTCCACCTAAGGACAATCCGCCCTGTTTTAAACCATTGGCACCACGGTACACCCCAACATGATCAATCCACCATGGCTCAAGCAGTTCATAAGCCGTACCACCCGGTCCGGTAAAGGGAATATCATCGATCATGACATAAGTTCCGGATGCATGTGCACCAGAAGTACGGTTAATGCCAGAACCACGGATAGAAATTTTGGCTCCTTCATTGCCCGGCGATTGGGCATAAATACCGGGCTGGAGACGGAAGACGTCAGCAGTGGTTCCCAGACGCTGATGTTGTAACTGCTGATCTGAAATAAAGTTGGTTCCTCCCGAAACGCTGACAAGTTCCGCCTCAGTCTGTTTCTGAGAATTTGTATTTTGCTCAGTGGTCACCACAATAGTGTCCAGTTGCTGAACACTATTCTGCGCTAGCGTAGTTTCAGCATAAAGATGGCCTGAAAATGCCGACAATATCATCAGGCTAAGTGGATTCTTCTTGAGAGGAATTTTTGTCATATTCATGGCGAATTTATACAATCCTGTATAAGTGATCCTGATCTGCTTTAGGACTTGGCTTAAAATTTAAGCTGTAGCATAAATGAAGCACGCAAAATTAAGCAGATATTTTCTGCCAAAATATCTGACTGGTGCGGCAATATTTTTAATTTATTCTATACAAATAATCTGTCAGTACTTTGCAAGATCGCAGACAGATTCAAACAAGTTCTGATATCTAACTTATTAAGTATTTGTAATTTATATATATGTATTTTTTTCTTGTAACCATCTTATTTTAGTTGGCAAAAAATGATTTAAATTAAAAATTTCGAAGATATAAACAATATTCTGATTCATCAAGATCAGTTTAATAGACAGGTTTCTAAACCAAAATCTAAGTTATAACTAGAAAATAGAATTCTTATTTTTTGAACTATGGCTTATAGATTTCAGCCCAAAAAAGAAACCCTTCCGCTGGAGAGTTTCTTCATGTATTCTGGCTATTATTTAGAGTCATTTGCAATTACTTGCGCTTGTAATGGTGCAGCTTGCTGGGTGTCGGCTGGTTTTTTCTTGGTTTTCATTTCTGCCACTTTGGCCAGAGTTTTCTCGGTAAAACGTAAACCACCATCTTCTGCCATCACATTACCCGCCATCAAAAGAGTTCCTATTACTAGCAGTGATGGTATAAGTTGTAATTTCATGTCTATTCCACCTTTTTATTTTATAGTGGATTAAAAACAAGCAATTATTATTCCAATATTTTTATATTCTTATTCGCCTTAAAACTCCTTATTTTAGTGCGCTTATTTCAAGAACGCCTTATTTTAGTCAGGTTAATTCGGCCTTCTAAGTTCTTCTGCACTATTTTTATGACACTTTTAACCTGATCTCCTAATTTTTTGCACCAAATTGCATGGTATGTTTTTTGCATAAGTCTTCATGGAATATTCCCCGATTTACTAGCTAAAAATCTTGCATGTCTAAATTACGAATTGCCCTGATTGATGATGATCCAGAACGCGCTGAATTTATTCAGGCTTCTTTGCTTGCGCATGATTTTCATGTAGTGGCCTGTGTCATTCTGAATGACCTCAACATTGTTGATATCAAAAGCCTGCATGCCGATGTCATTCTGTTAAATATGGATCACCCTCATCGCGATATTATCGAAAGCTGCGTGAGTCAGTATGAATTACCTACAGTTCTGTTTACCCAAAATTCCAACAAGGACACCATCAGAAATGCCATTGATGCCGGCGTCACGGCATATATTGTGGACGGGATCGATCCGACCAAACTGGAAAATATTCTGGAAATATCGATTGAACAATTTCAGAAACATAAAAAACTGTTACATGACCTGAAGGAAACTCAGGAAAAATTAAGTGATCGCAGGGATATTGATAAAGCCAAAGTCCTGCTGATCCAGCTGCATGGACTGAGCGAAGAAGAAGCATTTGCCCTGTTGCGCAAAAATGCCATGAGCCACCGGATTACCATTGGCGATATGGCAAGGCGCTTACTTGATGCACAAAAACTGTTATCTGGCCAATAAGGAGCATTCAATGACAACAATAGAAAAAACAGAACTCAATATTGGCTATATTCCACTGCTTGATTGTATTGCTATTCTTTGGGCGGAGCGACAAGGTTATTTTACTGAACAGGGTTTAAAGGTAAATCTGATCCGTGAAGCCTCCTGGTCCAGCTTACGCGACCGTCTGGCCTATGGCTTTCTGGATGCAGCCCATTGCCTGTCTGCCATGCTTCCCGCGGCTGCTTTGGGTGCAGACCAGTTACAAGTCGCTTTGCAGACTCCATTAGTACTCAGTATCAATCAGGCATTTATCAGCTTAAGACAGGATCTGTGTTATGCACTGGGCATTCAGCCTGAAGATAATGAACAGATCACGTCGCAAAAGCTGGTCAGTGCCTTAAAGCAGCAACACAAGGTAGGTTTGGCGCATGTTTATAAATACTCCATTCATCATTACTGTTTAAGAGAATGGCTGGCTTTAACTGATCCGCAATATGCCAAAAATATATTGCTCAAGACCTCACCACCCCCTTTGATGGTCAAAGGGATCGCAGCACAGATTTTTGATGGTTTTTGTGTGGGTGAACCTTGGAATATTCAGGCCAAGCTTGAAGGTTATAGCCTGATTGTTGCAGCCAGTCAGAATGTCATTCCTAAAGTGGCAGACAAAGTGCTGGCGATAACTCAGGAATGGGGCGAGTTGCATCCACTGACTGTTGAGGCCTTAGTCACGGCTGTAAAAAAAGCCCAGATGGATTTAAAACATGTTACGGATCTTTCTGAAGTTTGGGACATGCTGATGGATTATCAGATCATCCAGTTTGAATGTTCAGCTTCTCGACACGTTTATGACTTCCATAAAATTCAGAATATTATCCGTAACCTTACAGGTGAAAGTGTTGAGCCTCAATTCACCGATTTTATCTGGTTACTGGGGCAGATGGAAAAATGGGAAAATATTGATCTGTCCGCAGATGATCAGCGACAAATTGCCCAATCCTGTATTTATCAGCAAGAATCCACGACTGTATAAATTATAAATTTATAAACTTCCAATAAAAACCCAGAAATTTCTGGGTCTTTTTTATTTACTGCTGATATTTAACTGAGCGCTTGCTGTAAATCCAGTTGCATGAATTTCTGCAAGGATAGTTTTCCGGCGATAGTCTGATTGATGAATTGTGACATTTCATCATACAAGGTCTCATATAGCTGCGGCTCTAATGCCATACGTCTTAACTGGATCTGTAAATGCATCAACAGTTCCTGCTGCTCGCATTCACCCTGTTCCAGAGCATAGATATAACCCAGCACTGCGCCTTTTAAAACCACATCAAATGGCAAGCTATATTTAAGCAAGGTCAATAATGAACCCATAACCCGTTCATTGTGTTCCAGCTTTCTTAAGGGTTCACGTCCTACACGTGCACATGGGTCCTGATAAGCATAGGCACAAGATTCAGTGAAACTTTGTGCCAGACGTTCCAGATCTGAAGCATGCTTAGGAATCTGATAACAGAGGCCATGCTTTACCTGCGCTAAAGCCTGCTGCATAAATTTTCTGACCGAATGATCTGACATGGCCACGCCAATAGTCTGATGACCGCGCAGGCTGGCATACCAAGCCATCATCGCATGTACACCATTCCATAATCGGTTTTTAATCAGCTGGATATTGGCAATATCATCTACCAGAATCATCTGGCGCATTTTGGCCAATAATGGACTGTTATTTTCCACATAGATTGGCATATCCGTTTCGGCATTAAACAGAATCAGATCCATCGACTGCAGAATATGACTCGGCTGAAAATTACGACGCAGGTCTTCAATATACAAGCCCGCCTGATGTTCCTGGTCTGCATTCAGGGCTGTAGAATCATCCAGACCCACTACGGACAGATCTTCATCCAGCTGATACTGCTTGAACATGTTGTATTTGATGCGCAGCTGACGGTACAGTTTCTGGTCGGACAGTTTGGAGACCATACGGTTCACCACTGTGTCACAGAAATAATGCTGATCCATAATGTGCTGCGCTGTCTGTTCATCCGTAATCTGTTTCAGACGGCTCAGAATCTGCTGCATCACCAGCTGTTTGGCCCCGATTTTATTTAGGATAATTAACAGCGTCAGCGGCTGTTCCTGCTGCTCGTAGGCCAAGTATCGCGCATATAAACCCTGTGCAATCACCTCTGCTTCAGAAACCAGCGCTTCCTCAGGGACACAGACTGCGACCAGACTGGATTCAATATACATGTTCTGCATTTGCTCCAGATCATGCGCATCAATTACACTCATATTTTCAATACGCTGGTCAAAAGAGTTCTGACCATAACGAATGCAATAAGTGCCAAACGCATTTACGGCAGACTGATAGAGTGGATTACGCGTTGAGGCAATAATTTTGCGTGGACGCGTATAACCATCCCAGTGTGATAACACCTGAGCCAAATAACCACCACCAATCGCACCGAAACCGTGAATCCCGACCGTTAACTGATTCAGCGTTTGCGGAAATGCGGTCTCAAGTTCTGGCATTTCCAGAACCGGAACAAACTGGTTCAGATCTGTCAGAAAATCTTCCATCATTTCATAATAATACTGGGCTTGTGCCAGCATCGATTCATTCGGTGTTTTAATGTCTTTGAAAAGTACCGTCATACCACCTGCATCATAAGCAGATCGCAGGCCATTTTCAGAATCTTCAAACATCAGGCATTGAGCCGGACTTAAATTGATTTTTTCGGCTGCGCTGATAAAAATTTCTGGATGAGGTTTCCCCTGTTTAATCTCATCACCACACACCAGCACATCAAAAAATTTATAGACATTGGCATTGATCAGATATTCTTCTGCGATCGCACGTCGACTCGAAGTCGCCACAGCCATTTTTAGGCCTGCCTTGCGTAGGCGTTCCAACACCTGTAATAAACCTTTTTTAATTGGAACACCATAATTGCGTACATGTTCTAGTTCCAGTACATCGGCGCGCTGGCGGATCTCGGCATAAGGAACATCTTGTCCATAACGCTCTTTGGCCAGCTGCTCGGCACTACGGGCACTTAAGCCCAAACACTGCATTAAATAGTTTTCAGAAAATTCGACGCCGATCAGCTCACGTGAAGCTTGTTGCAAGGTTTGAAAGCGCAAACGTTCAGTATCAAACATGGTTCCATCCATATCGAAAATTGCGCCGTGTACGATTTGATTTTTAAATTCTAGCATTGCTCCCCTTTTATAATTCAATGAGTTAAGAAGTGGACAATACCTTAAGGAAAATAAGAGATTAAATAAACCGATGTAAAGATATGAAATAGTTTTGACTATAAATTGATCAATAAAGACTAAATTAAATAGTTTTAAGTTTTCTTATACAACCGTTAGGTAACAAAAAGTAACCAGCAAGTTGTTTCTTATAAAAAATAAATATTTAAATTAGGAGGTGTAGATAAATGCAAATGACGTGCCAATTTGGTATTACGATTTTTATTATGAGTAATACTTAAAATGCTCAAAATAAGTTCATTTTAGGAATTTATTGATAAAAGCAATCTAGATATGCACCCAAACTGGACTTTTTATCTCTATCCAAAAACGGGATAATGGCGGTGAAAGAAAAATGGGGGTGACATGTTTAAAGATAAAAAGCTGGTGTGTTTTGACCTGGATGGAACCTTGATTGATTCAGTGGGAATCTGGAACCAGGTCGATGCTGCCCTGATTCAGGAATTGTCGGGGATCGTAGTCGGTCTGGATCAGATTCAGCAGCTGCGTGATCTGCAACTGAAAGCCTTTAGACATATGCCCGATCCCTATCTGGAATATTGTGGCTATTTAAAAGACCTCTATGGTTTCAAGCCAAGCAAGGAAGAGGTTAAAAATCGCCGTTATGGTATTTCAAGGCATTTTCTGGATCATGTGATTGAACTCAAACCTCAAGCTGAGCTGCTGATTCAAGCTTTAAAACAGCAAGGAATACAATTGGCACTTACGACTACCACCAGCTTATTCAATGTGCAGCGTTATCAGGACAATAATCAGAAGATTAATCAGAAAATCAGTTTTGATAATGATTTTGCGATTATTTTGACTCGCGAAAATGTTGAGAATATCAAACCGCATCCAGAAGTGTATTTAAATGCGCTCCAGCATTTTGAAATTGAAGCTAAAGATTGCCTGATTGTTGAAGATTCTTTAATTGGGGTGGAAGCTGCCAACAATGCGGGAATTGATGTCGTGGCAATTTACGACCAGTATTCTGCGCATGAAATGGATTTGATCAAAGCCAAGGCAGATTATTTTGTAGAAGATTTTGCTGGTCTCATAAAATTGGTGAACTAAAAAATGCCATGAATCTTCCCTGATCATGGCATTTTTCGTGTTATCTCTGAATTGATTAGATTAGAGCATTATTTGGCTTTTTTATAGACGGAACCTGAACCGACCAGATTGCCAGTTTTTTCGTCAATCGCGAAACCAACGACACCTGTACCTGAATTAATCTGTAGCAGACCATTATCAGCGACTGAAGCAGGCATTGGATTTTTCTTGTCGGTTTTGCCGCTTTCTTTATCTTTAACGGTATTGGTAATGAAATAGTTTTCACCATTTTTGGAAATCACCAGGATATTTTCCAATTTAGGGTTTTCCAGTGTATTTTTCCAGTTCCCCTGATAATCTGGTGCTGGAGTTTCCGGGGTATTACACGCGGTTAACAGCAATAACAGTGAGATGCCTGAAAAATATTTAAGATATTTCAAAACTGAGACCTTGAATGCTTGAATGATAGAACGCGGCCATTATAAAAAGAACCTCCTTGAGGTAAACGCTTAGCTTGTACGCGAAGCGTTTCAGCCGTAGTAAATCTGTCCCGGCTTCGTCATTTTTTGAAAAACATCTTCATATTTCATTCATAAATTCGTGTGAACTGAGCACTTTTTAACAGATAAAAAAATCCTCAATAGACCATCCAAATCTATTGAGGAGTACCAAACTGGATAATAGAGAAACCTTAAAAAATTAATTTACAAGCTTAGATTTAAAGTAACGAAACACCGATTTAACTGCATGAGTTTTTTCTGCAATTTGCTGATTCCATTCATTTGGCAGTGAGCATTTCGCCAGTCTGACCCATACAGTCGAGAACTGCTTCACAAAGCTAGCTTCGTTATAGTGAATCCCGTACTCGGCACATAAGGCTTTGATTTTTGGTGCTACTTCGGCATAACGGTTTGCTGGCATATCGGGAAACAGGTGATGCTCAATCTGATGGCTTAAATTACCACTCAGAATATGCAACCAGTTCGCCCCACTGAAGTTGCTCGAACCACGGATCTGACGCAGATACCATTCCGCACGGGTTTCATTGTCGGTATTGTCCATTTCAAAGGTTTCTGCATCTTCAGTGAAATGTCCATTGAAGATCACCGCAGACGCCCATAGGCTACGAATCACATTGGCAACCGCATTTCCCGTAAATACTGGAATCGCATTTGGACCGGCAATAATCGGGAAAAATACATAATCTTTCAGGACCTGACGACGCATTTTTTTGCGTAAAGGTGCTGCTTCTTCCCAGACCTGTTTCCAGGTTTTGGCTTTATAAGCAATCACATCTTCCAGATGCAAATGCTGTACACCCACATACCATTCAAAGAACACCATCAACTGAATGGTTAAAGGAATATTCCAGATAAAGCGTAGTTCCCACGGCTGAGATTCACTGACACGGATCAGACCATAACCGACATCGTGATCCATACCAACAATATTGGTATAAGTGTGGTGAATATAGTTATGGGTGTATTTCCAGTCATCCCCAGTGGAAATAGTATCCCAATCATAAGTAGAACCATTCAAACTTGGATCATTCATCCAGTCGAACTGGCCGTGCATTACGTTATGGCCAAGTTCCATATTTTCCACGATTTTCGAGATACCCAATAAGCCTGTGCCCGCTAACCATACTGGTGGCAACCAGCCTGCAAACATTAACATGCCGCGGGAAGCAATCTCGCTATAACGTACAAAATTACGGATTTTATAAATATATTCTGCGTCTTTCTCGCCCAAATCTTCCATTACTTCACGGCGGATAGCATCAACCTTGGCGCCGAACTCTTCAACCTGTTCCGGGCTTAAAAATTGAGATTTACTGTGTTTTTTAAAATCAATTTGCATATTCATGGGAGCACCTTCTTATTCGTTTAGTAATGGTTAAAATAGCTTATAAATTAATCACCACAGGACTGACGGCCTGTGAAATACAAAGTTTGATTGGAGTATTGCTGCCGTGGTCGATCTCACCCGTCAGCATGTTTTTCACCGAACCGCTGACTTTGGTACATGAGCAAGTATTACAAATGCCCATACGACAACCATGCGCTGGACGAAGACCCGCCTGTTCTGCACTTTCCAGCAGATTAGATTCTGCCTGGAATTCCTGCTGCGATCTTAAAAACTGTACAGGCTGTGCTTTCGCTTTTTCATCCATTGCAATCTGGAAATATTCAGAATGAAAGCTGGATTTCACCGCCAGTTTATCGGCAATCTTGAGTGCAGTTTTCATCATTCCCGCGGAACCACAGGCATAGATTTCACGCTGTTCAAAATCTGGTACCAGCTTGTTTAGCAATTGCTGGCTCAGATGCTGCTTATGCTCGACTGTATTAAAATGATGATATTTCAGATGAGGATGCATCAACGCCAAGGTTTTGATCTCGGCATGAAATGCATCATCACGGGTGAAATAGATCAGGTCAATCCGATGCTGAAACTGCACGACTGCTTTTTGCAATAAGGAATAAATTGCTGTAATGCCACTGCCTGATGCCAGAAATAGAATCGGTTTAGGAGAGTTTAATAAGGTAAATTCGCCCTGTGGCTGAGACAGCTCGACCACTGCACCCAGTTGCAATAAAATTAGGGCACGCGACACTTTACCTTGCTGCTTGACTGCAATAATCACATCACCATTTTTTAAAATGGTCACGATAGAATAATGACGTTGATGCCGTACTCCATCCAGACGCAGAGTCACCGCGATATTTTGACCGGCCTGAAATGACCCGCGATTAAAGTTATAATTTGGACGTAACTGGATTTTGAAAAAGTCCGGGCTGACCGCCTGAATATTCACGATCGATGCTTTGACTTTTTTGAGTGCCCAGGTTGGATGGATTTTTTCACCAACAAAATCAATGAAATCTTCACGAATCCAATGCGGCTTGTAGGTTGTCATACTTGTCATTTTTATCCCCCTCTATTCCGCAGACAGCATTAATGTACAACTGTCTATTTATTATGTAGTCTAGAATAAAGAATTCTGAAGCTCACACCATGTCAATGTAGGTCAAATTATGTGTTTAAAAACCATTGTTGAGCTTTTTGTAAGACAATCCTAGCCAGAAAGTGCTGTTAAAACTGTATGAACTGAATAAATTGCTTTTTTGGTCTGTATATTTTTAGCAAAAACACATAAAAAACTGACCTCTATATAAGAGATCAGTTTCTGTTTTAAATATTGGGTGAGTTAAAAAGGCAAAAATTTACCTTTTAAAAAAATAGCTTAACCTACGGCCTGTTCGAGCAAGATAGAACCATAAAGTTCACGCAGGTCTTTTTTCAGCATCTTGCCGGTTCCACTTAATGGAATAGAATCTACAAAAATCACGCGATCCGGGATCTGCCATTTTGCGACCTTGTCCGCATAGTAATCCAGAATTTCGGCTTCACTCACATGACTCTCTGGCTTTTTAATTGCAATTAGAACGGGACGCTCATCCCATTTAGGATGCTGTGCCGCAATCACGGCAGCCATGGCAATTTCAGGATGTCCCATGGCCATATTTTCAAGATCGACTGAAGAGATCCATTCACCGCCTGACTTGATCAGATCTTTGGAGCGATCACACAGCTTCATAAAGCCATCTTCATTTAAGGTAGCAATATCTCCGGTATCAAACCAGCCATCTGCTGTGAGTGCAGATTCTTCCTTGCCGAAATAATGATCAATGATCCAGTGCCCTTTAATTTGTAGATTCCCTATGGTTTCACCATCTCGGGCAATTTCCTGAGTTCCTTTTTCTTCATCGGTTAAACGTAAATCAACGCCAAACGGTGGACGACCTTGAGACAGACGAATCTGCATTTTTTCTTCATCCGCCAGATCAAGGTGTTTGGTTTTTAGCTGATTGGCACTACCGAGTGGGCTGGTTTCAGTCATCCCCCAGGCATGAATGGTTTCGCAGTTAAACTGCTCTTTAAAGGTTTTCAGCATCGCCGGTGGGCAGGCAGAACCACCGACCACATTCCGTTTCAGGCTTTCCAGTTTTGAACCACTTTGCTGGGCAGCCGCAATCAGCCCTTGCCAGATCGTTGGAACGCCTAAAGCTACAGATACTTTATACGTATCAATCAGATTGACCAGACTGGCTCCATCCAGGCCCGGCCCCGGCAGCACCAAGGTACAACCGACCATGGCAGCGGCATATGGGGTTCCCCAGGCATTGACATGGAACATTGGTACCACCGGCAGCATGATGTCACGCGCTGCCACATTCAGGGAATCCGGCATGATAATGGCGTAACTATGCAATACTGTTGAACGATGACTATATAAAACCCCTTTTGGATTTCCGGTCGTACCGGAGGTATAACACAGTGAACTCGCTGTATTTTCATCCAGTTCAGGCCAGTCAAATTCTGCAGATTGCTGGGCAAGCAAATCATCATAAAACTGAACTTCCGGAATGGCTTCACGAATCGCGGAATCTTCAGCATCCAGACAGATATACTGTTCTACAGTTTTTAATAACGGTTTGACGGCTTTAATCAAAGGTGCAAAGGTTTTATCAAACAGCAGTACCCGATCGGCAGCATCATTGATAATAAATACCAGCTGTTCCGGAAATAAGCGCGGGTTAATGGTATGGCAAACCAGTCCACTTCCCGAAATGGCATACCAACATTCTAGATGTCGATGATTATTCCAGGCAATGGTTGCAACCCGGTCGCCGAGTGTCAGACCGAATTGCTGTAATACATTGGCAAAACGTTTCGAGTTTTCCCGGATCTCTCCCCAATTGGTCTTTTTAATGCTGGTATCAGTATTTTTAGAAATGATCTCGGTATCGGCATGATAACGGCCGGCATGTTCAATCATGCTGCTGATCAGTAAGGGCTGGAACATCATATTTCCGAGCATGCTTCACTCCTTTATGCTTGTTATTTGTCCATCTGTTATATCGTTGTTATTTCTGTATGATGCGCTGGCGAAAAGCCTGTATTCATTTTTATCATCAAACAGTCTGAATCTAGCAAGGAAATCTGACTTTGTGAGTATCAAATTGTGACAAAGCCATAAAGTGGATGCAGAAAAAAAGCAGAAAATAAAACTGGTAATGTGTGCCATAAAAAAAGCCCCAATTTAGATTGGGGCGATGATAGTGTTCAGGGAGAGAATTTTAAAAGCCGCTCATCATAATTTTGTCTGCATTTACTACAAAGATAACGCCTAGGCAGAATAAACCGGCATAAAGTGCAAACCAGAGAATCATCTTCTTGAATGCTGCATCAGAAATACTGCTATCCGCATATTTTGGTGCTTTGTTGTCTTCTGAATTCATATGATCACCCATAGGTTGGTCTGGCGTTATGAGCTTTATTATCAGCAGACCTAAATCAGCTGTATAGATACAATATTCATTAAAAAAAATATAACAGTTAGCCACTGTTTTTCTTCATTTGTTATATTTTAACAACTTATTCATAATATAATCCTGATTATACTAGTACAGTTTAGATTTTATTTTCTTATGTTCAAATCTGAAAAGCTGGCCCAGAATATTCGCCAGATGATTGAAAATGGCGCATGGAAGGCGCATGACAAATTACCTTCATTGCGGGAACAGACTGAACTGTCCGGCTATAGCCTGATGACGGTGCTTAATGCCTATCAGGTGCTTGAATCGCAAGGATTAGTCTATGCCAAAGATAAATCTGGCTACTATATTGCGGAGCGACCTCAAACCTATAACAGCAAAGAACCTGCGGTACAAATTGGCTTAAATTCCAAAATTAAAATCAACTCTGTGGTATTTAATTATTTAAAGTCACTGCAAACCCCAAATATTGCGCCTTTTGGTTCAGCTTTTCCAAATGCTGAACTGTTATATAACAGCCGGTTTATGCAGATTCTGGCGCAGCATAGCAAAAGAAAAAGCAGTTATAGCCATCAAAATCATATGCCACCGGGTAATCAGGAATTACGCCAACTGATTGCCAACCGCTATCAGTTACAAGGCATAAACTGCACTTCGGATGACATTGTCATTACTTCTGGTGCATTGGAAGCCCTTAATCTGTCTTTACAGGCTTTGACTCAACCTGGTGATTTTATCCTGCTGCAGCAAACCATTTTTTATGGTGCCTGGCAGGCGGCTGAACGTTTAGGCCTGCAAGTCATCACAATCCCTGAGCATTCACAGTTTGGTTTTGACCTGGAATCATTTGAACAAGCACTTAAACAGTACCCGATCAAAGTTTGCTGGCTGATGCTGAATGTGCATAATCCGATTGGCTTTACGGTAAATTCAGAGATCAAGCAAAGAATTGCGGAACTGTTGAATGAATATCAGGTATATCTGATTGAAGATGATGTCTATCAGGAACTCAATTACGGTGCTCATAAACCGGTTTCCGTAAAATATTTTGATCAGCATCAACGGGTATTGCACTGCTCTTCATTTTCCAAAACCTTGGGCATGGGTGCGCGGGTCGGCTGGGTTTTCGCTGGCCCATTTTCTGATGCAATCCAGCATTTACAGCTCATGAGTACTTTGACTGTTAGTCCGCTATTACAAAATGCACTGGTCGATTTTCTGTCCCATCATCATTATGAAAAGCATTTGCGCCATTTAAGACAGCAGCTAGAAAAGTATAAGCAAAAGTTTTATCAGGAACTTAAATCGCGTTTAGATTCAGTCTGTGAAATTTATTATTATTCTAGTGGCTATTTTCTCTGGATCAAATTGCCGGAACAGCTGGATGGCCAGGTTTTATATGAACAGCTGATTCAGCAAAATATTGCCATTGCTCCTGCTTTGCTGTTTAAACCGGAACATACCAGCCAGAATTATATTCGCCTGAACTGTTCATTTGACTGGACCTCTGAGATAGAAAACGTTGTCGATGTGCTGGCAAAGGTGATCCTGAATCATGCAAAAAGCGTGGATTAATTCATCCACGCTTTAAGTTTCTTATGTAAATCGCTAGAGCTTAGAAACTGTAAATTGCAACGGCATTCACTCGGTTATCTTCACCTTTTGTACTGCCATTTGATGCAGCACCCAATGCTTCACGTTCGCCATAGACATATTCCAGGCCAAAACTCAGCGGTTTTGTAGGATTATAGAACACATTGGCCCAAGCCTGCCAAAGGTCTTTGTTCACTGCTGTTAGATTCAGGCCAGGAGCAGCAAGATATCCATTATCTTGGTCGAAATTCATATAACCATAGCCTACTGTGCCACGCAATTTATCATTAAACTGCTGCGTTAGACCGACTGTAATTGAGTCGAATTCACTCTGTAGAAGATCTCCATTAGCAGCTGTAACGACACCTGGATTGGCGTAAGAGACAAAACTGCTATCACCTTTGACATGATAATAATCTGCCTTAAGGCTGGTGCCTGGAACAAACTCGTATTTCGCGCCTACACCTACACCCCATGCAGTTTTTTCATCTTCATTCACGCGTTTTTCATTCCCCATCGCACGCGCGCTGACAGAAAGATTATCCGCAAATTTGTGGTTTAAGCGTGCTGTTAAGGCAGGTAAACGCTGTTTGATTCCCGTAATGGTCGCATCTTTCGGATCTTCTACTGCAAGCACCAGATTAGTCGCTGGACTCAAAGTACTGGTATGACGAATCTGAGGTGTCCGTTTAATTGAACCACCGGCATAAACCAGTGCATCTACCGTCTCAGGTATATAGTCCGGAGTTGCAAAGTTTGACCAGGTTTGACCAATTAACCAGTCAGCATAGCTGATATAGGCATGACGGATACGCAGGTTATCAAAACCAGCTCCACCCAGGAAATCGACCTCAACCTTACCACTTAAGGCCTTATCC
This sequence comes from Acinetobacter sp. UBA1496, assembly GCF_002324975.1. Taxonomy (NCBI): domain Bacteria; kingdom Pseudomonadati; phylum Pseudomonadota; class Gammaproteobacteria; order Moraxellales; family Moraxellaceae; genus Acinetobacter; species Acinetobacter sp. UBA1496. The sequence continues at coordinate 26,147 of NZ_DCRI01000045.1, forward strand.
CCAGCACCCACGGGCGCTTTAAAATCCATCCCTAAACGGGTGGCTGAAAGCGTGGACTTAAACTCATCACTGCGTTCACCTGTGCCTAGAGGTACCGCATTAATCTGGTTATACATACGTGTCGCTGCACCGCCTTCAGCCTGATAAGAGGCATCAGCACGAATATTTCCATATAAATTAAACTCGGCCCCACTGGCAATTTTCATCACAGGTTTGCTTGTAGGAGCTACTGCTGTATTTGCAGATGCCGGCGTTGCCGCTACAGGTGCAGTCACAGCAGCTGTCTGAGTCTGCTGCTGTTCAATCAAGGCACGTAAAGCTTGAACCTCTTGACGCAACTGCTCAATTTCCTGCTGATTGGACTGAGCTGGAGTTTGTGCCTGGGTAGACAAGCTAAGGCCCCCTAAACTCATTGCCATCATGCTCATCAGAACCGTACGTTTTAATGTGATTGTTTGATTATTAAATAATTGTTCCGTGTTCATCCTAAACTCACTTTTTTATTATGCGTCTCGATTCTAGCAACAGATCACCACCGCTTACGATGGCGATCTCTATCATTAGAATTGTTTTCTTTATTAATTGATATTTAATCCATTAACTTGCTTTTTCAGCGAGAGAATCAGTACGAATATCAGGTGTAGCAAGGGCTTGACCTTCTACAGACATTTTTAAGTTCACCAGGAAAATTGCCAGCGCAGCAATCAAACCGGGAATCGCAATTGCAAAGAAGTTCATTTGATGCGGTAAATTCATGGTGAGTAAAGCACCTGTCAATACCGGTCCAACGATCGCACCGATACGCCCAATTCCGGAAGCCCAACCCATGCCGGTGGAACGCACCGTCGATGGATAATATTGTGCCACGAAGGTATAAAGCAGAATTTGAGAACCAATGGTTGCTGCACCGGCCACTGCAATCAAGCTATAAAGCACGAATTGCGGACTGTTATAACCGAGCAGGATTAAAGAAGCTGCCCCGCAAAGAAACATGATGGCCAGTACTTTTTTGATATGGAAACGGTCTGCCAGATAACCCCCACCGATAGCCCCGATCATGCCGCCAATATTCAGGGCAAACAGAAAGATCATGCTCGCACCCAGTGAATATCCGGCTTGAATCATCAGTTTTGGTAACCAGCTGCCTAGTGCATAAACCATTAATAGACACATAAAAAACGCCAGCCAGAACATAAAGGTACTAAATGTGCGACCTTGCTGGAATAATGCTTTTAAAGGTGCTTCATCGCCTTTTTGCACTTCATTCAGAACAAACTGGGTGTCAGATCCAATTACCTGTGTTGGTGAGATTTTCTGAATAATGCTTTGCGCTTGAGCAGTCTGCTGCTTATTAGTCAGATACATCAATGATTCTGGTAAATATTTCCAGAGTATCGGCAGGAACAGTAAAGGAGTACCCGCAAGTAAAAACATGATTTTCCAGCCAAACTGTGGCACCAGCCATGCGCCAAGTAAGGCAGATGTCATGCCGCCGATCGCATAACCACTAAACATTAAAGCAACCAGCGTGCTGCGAATCCGCTTCGGTGCGTATTCCGTCATCAGGGCAACGACGTTGGGCATCACACCACCAATACCAAGTCCGGCAAGAAAACGTAGAATTCCGAATTCGACAGGTGATGTTGCAAAGGCACCGATAAACGTAAAACCACTAAAGATCGCGACACAGATCATGATGGTTTTTTTACGTCCCAGTTTATCCGATAAGGTCCCGAAGCTCATGGCTCCGAACATCATACCGAACAAGGCGGTGCTGGCTAACATGCCGGCCTGTACTGCACTGAGTGACCATTCCTGCATCAGTAGCGGTAACGCTACGCCGTAAATCACCAGGTCATAACCGTCAAAAATAATGATCAGCAAACACCAGATCAGGACGCCCCAATGAAAAGGTGTGAACTTTGCTTCATCGATCAGCGTATTTATATTCACTTTATTTGTAGACATCTTCACCTCCTAATTGTGAAGTTCAATTTATGAGATTCACAATGCAGAAGATATCCATAAATGTCCAAAACTGAATAGGCATACTTCTATACCTATAAAGTCTGCCTTCAAGAAAAGGCTTTATTTACTATGCCTTAATGATATTCATCCAAATAAAACGACTTTAATTCAGTCATTAAATAATAATTTCACCTATTTTATATAGCATCTAAAAAGTTTTTAATCTTGTTTAAAACACCGCACGATCATATTTAATCGCTTCAAGATCATAGACCTGATAGACCGCATCAAACAGATAACGAATATATTCACTTTCATCCATGTTACGAATCGCCATAAAGACCGGACTGACCGCAAATTCATCTAATAAAGGGATAAAGTTTAAATGTGCCAGACGAATATTCTGGGCACTTTCCGGCACGATACAAACACCCTCTCCAGCAGCCACAAAACCCAGCGCCAGTTGCAATTCACTGACTGCACGGATATTTTTCGGCTCTAGTCCATACTCGGAAAATATACCGCGCACCTGGGTAGAAAAATTAGCCTTACCATTATTCGGGTATAAAAAGAGTGGCTGATCCACCAGTTCAGCCAGGTTCACGCCATCTCGTTGCGAAAAAAAATGGCTGGAATGCGCAGCGACCATGAGTCTTTCTTCACGCAGCAACACCCGTTTCACTGCTGGATCTGAAATTCTCAAGCGTCCAAAACCGACATCAATCCGCCCTTCCTTAAGTGCCTGAATCTGCTCTGAAGTATTCATTTCAACCATCTCAATTTTGAGCTGGGGATGTTGCTGCTTAAATAAAAACACAATACGTGATAGCAAACCGAACAATAACGAGCCAACAAAACCAATACTAATGGTGCGATCCGCGATACCAATCCGCTTGGTCATCGATTTGATTTCTTCCGCATTAGACAAAAGTTTAACCGCATGCTGGTAGAAGAATTGACCTGCTTCTGTGGTCTTAAGCGGTCGGCTACCTCTTTCAAAGAGCTGAATATCCAGTTCCTGTTCCAGATTTTGTATCTGTCTGCTTAAAGGTGGTTGAGCAATAAACAGTTTTTCTGCCGCCTTGGTAAAACTTTGTTCTTCGACGACTGCGACAAAGTAACGCAAATGCCTGAGTTCCATATTCCTGCATACCTTTAAAGTATAAAAAAATGCTAAATCGATCTTAGACCAATTAAAATTATTCTTTTAAGGTATATCAAGTCAAAACATTAAAGCAAGAATGTGAAGCGTAATTATGTATAAGTCAGTTGAAACCTTGCTGGTTCAAATACCGACGATCCGTCCTCACAAGATGGCTGTCGCAACCATGCAAACCCAGACACTGGTCCTGGTCAAAATCACCACCGAAGACGGCTATGTGGGTTGGGGCGAAGCCACCACTATTGGCGGTTTAGGCTACGGTGAAGAAAGCCCAGAAAGTGTCAAAGTGAATATTGAGACTTACTTTGCACCGCTTCTGAAAACATTATCGGGTTTGAATGTCGCACAGACATTACGAGCCATCAAAAAGAATATTAATGGTAACCGTTTTGCCAAATGTGCCATTCAAACTGCGCTACTGGATATTCAGGCACAACGTCTGAACCAGCCACTGAGTGAAATTCTAGGTGGACATTTACGTAACAGCGTACCAGTGCTGTGGGTACTGGCATCTGGCAATACCGAGAAAGACATTGCTGAAGCTCAGAAAATGATTGCGGCCAAACGCCACAATATTTTCAAACTGAAAATTGGTTCTCGTCCAGTGGAACAGGATGTTGAACATGTGCTTGCCATTAAACAGGCATTGGGCAAAGACATTTCGATCCGTGTTGATGTCAACCGTGCTTGGTCAGAGCTGGACGCGATTAAAGGCATTCAGTTACTCCAGGACGGCGGCATTGATCTGATTGAACAGCCGTGCGCCATTGACAATCTGGATGCAATGCGACGTCTGACCCAGCGTTTTGATATCGCCATCATGGCGGATGAATCCTTGATGGGTCCGCAGTCTGCCTATCAGATCGCACGTCAGCATGGCTCATCAGTTTTTGCAGTCAAAGTGGCGCAGTCTGGTGGCCTGATTGAAGGCTGTGAAGTTGCAAAAGTGGCACAGCTGGCAGGCATCGATCTGTATGGCGGCACCATGCTGGAAGGCCCGGTGGGCACGATCGCCTCTGCCCATGCCTTCTCGACTTTTGAAAGTCTCGCTTATGGCACCGAACTGTTTGGCCCCCTGCTACTGACTGAAGATATTTTAAAAACCCCACTCCAGTATCAAAACTTTGAACTTGAGATTCCGAAAGGACCAGGTCTGGGTATTGAGTTGGATGAAAACAAAATTGACAACTTGCGTCGTCAATAATTCCAGGAGAATCCCATGCTTTTCCAAGTACGAATGGACGTCAACATTCCAAAAGATATGCCGTTTGAACAGGCCAATGAAATTAAGGCTGTCGAAAAAGCCTATTCACAGGATCTGCAACGTCAGGGTAAGTGGCGTCATATCTGGCGTATCACCGGGCAGTATTCGAACATCAGTATTTTTGAGGTTGAAAGCAATGAAGAGTTGCACAACTTGCTACAGGGCTTGCCGCTCTATCCGTATATGAACATCGAAGTTATCGCATTGAACCGCCATCCATCATCGATTCGGGATGATGACAAGTAATGAATAAATTCGGGAATGGAAATAAAAAAAATCCTTCCCCCCATACACCTGAGGGTAATCCAAAAGGACTTGTGGCCAGCAAGATTTAGCCAGCCAAATGAATGCTAAAACATGCGCCACTAAAATATGAAAACATACTTTAGGAGCAATAGTATGAACCGCCAAGAAATTGATGCACTGGTTAAAAAAATGAATGTCGATACAGCGACAGGACCAGTAGATGAGCGTGTACAACAAGTTATTGTACGTTTATTAGGTGATCTTTTCCAGGCTATTGAAGATCTTGATATTTCTCAGACTGAACTCTGGAAAGGTCTGGAATACTTTACTGATGCAGGTCAAGCTAATGAATTAGGCTTACTGGCTGCAGGTCTTGGTCTGGAACATTACTTAGACTTACGCGCGGATGAAGCAGATGCCAAAGCAGGCATTACAGGTGGTACACCACGTACCATCGAAGGCCCGCTGTATGTTGCAGGTGCACCTGAGTCGGTTGGTTTTGCGCGTATGGATGACGGTTCTGAAGAAGGCAAAATTCCGACCCTGATTATTGAAGGCACAGTGACCGATACTGACGGCAACATCATTGAAGGTGCAAAAGTTGAAGTCTGGCATGCCAACAGCCTAGGCAACTATTCGTTCTTTGACAAGTCGCAATCTGACTTTAACCTGCGCCGCTCTATCTTTACCGATCAAGACGGTAAATATGTGGCGCTGACCACTATGCCGGTCGGTTATGGCTGCCCACCTGAAGGTACTACCCAGTTCGTACTGGACAAATTAGGTCGTCACGGTAACCGCCCGTCTCATGTGCATTACTTCGTATCTGCACCGGGTTACCGCAAGTTAACCACACAGTTCAACATCGAAGGCGATCAATACCTGTGGGATGACTTTGCATTCGCCACACGTGATGGTCTGGTCGCAACTGCTGATGATGTAACCGATGAAGCTGAAATCGCACGCCGCGGTTTAAATGGTCCATTCAAACATATCCAGTTCAATATTGAACTGGTTAAAGACCAAGCTGCAGCGCCAAGCACTGAAGTAGAACGTCGTCGCGCAAGCGCTTAATTCAAAATGGAATCGGGATGTCAGTCTGAGCAACATCCCGATGACTTCCCCTCCTTGGAAAGTCGGAGACTGGACATGCCTCGTATTCCTGTAATTAACACCAGCCATTTAGACCGTATTGATGAATTACTGGTCGATGATTTTGAATCTGGTGAATTTAAACTGCACCGTTCCGTATTTACTGATCAAGCCCTATTTGATCTGGAAATGAAATACATTTTTGAAGGAAACTGGGTTTATCTGGCCCATGAGAGCCAAATTCCCAATAACAACGATTACTACACAACCCATATTGGCCGTCAGCCAATCATCATTGCACGCAATCGTAATGGCGAACTGAATGCCATGATCAATGCCTGCTCACACCGCGGTGCACAGCTCTGCCGCTACAAACGTGGTAATAAAGCAACCTATACATGCCCATTCCATGGCTGGACATTTAATAACTCGGGCAAGCTGTTAAAAGTGAAAGACCCGGCTGATGCAGGCTATTCAGATTGCTTTAACCAAGACGGTTCTCATGACCTGAAAAAAGTAGCCCGTTTTGAAAATTACAAAGGCTTCTTGTTTGGCAGCCTGAGTCCTGATGTTCCATCTCTGGAAGAATACCTGGGTGAAGCCATGAAGATCATCGACATGATCGTGGGTCAGTCTGAGCAAGGCCTGGAAGTTTTACGTGGTTCATCGACTTATACCTATGAAGGTAACTGGAAGCTGACTGCAGAAAACGGGGCCGATGGTTATCACGTCTCTGCCGTGCACTGGAACTATGCTGCAACGACTCAGCAACGTAAGGAAAAAGAAGCTGGCGATAATATTCGTGCCATGAGCGCAGGTTCATGGGGCAAACAAGGCGGTGGTTCTTACGGCTTTGAACATGGTCACATGCTGCTTTGGACTCAATGGGCCAATCCAGAAGACCGTCCAAACTTTGCCAAGAAAGATGAATATACCGAGCGTTATGGCGAAGCCATGGCGAAATGGATGATCGAGCGTTCACGTAACCTGTGTATTTATCCAAACGTTTACTTCATGGATCAGTTCGGCTCACAAATTCGTGTCCTGCGTCCGATCTCTGTCGATAAGACTGAAGTGACTATTTACTGTATCGGTCCTGTCGGTGAAGAGCCGGAAGCACGCACTCGCCGTATCCGTCAGTATGAAGATTTCTTTAATGCTTCTGGTATGGCAACGCCGGACGATCTGGAAGAATTCCGTGCCTGTCAGGCTGGTTATGCCGGGATCGCGCTGGAATGGAATGACATGTGTCGTGGTTCTAAGCACTGGATTCAAGGGCCCGATGATGCAGCCAATGAAATTGGCCTGAAACCAAAACTGTCCGGCATTAAAACTGAAGATGAAGGCTTATATCTGGCACAACACCAGTACTGGCTAGAACTGATCAAAAAAGGCATTGCGACCGAAAAAGAAATTGCTGCAAGCACTGAAGGAGAAACCGCATGAGCGACATCACTTTAGAAAATATTGCACAGTTCCTGTATCAGGAAGCCCGCTTTTTAGATGATGAGCAATGGGATGACTGGTTACAGTGCTACGCCCCTACTGCTTCTTTCTGGATGCCAGCTTGGGATGATGATGACCGTCTGACTGAAGATCCACAGTCTGAAATCTCACTGATCTACTACCCTGACCGTCAGGGCCTGGAAGACCGTGTGTTCCGGATCAAGACAGAACGTTCATCTGCCACCATGCCGGATACCCGTACCAGCCACAACATCTGCAATATTGAAATTGTGGAACGTGATGGTGACAAGGTCACTGTGCGCTTTAACTGGAATACCCTGAGTTTCCGTTACAAAACCAGTTACAGCTACTTTGGTATGTCTCGTTATGTGATCGATTTTTCAGGCGAAAAACCACAGATTTTAAGCAAATACGTGGTGCTGAAAAACGATTACATCAACCAGGTTATCGACATTTATCACCTCTAAGACTGTTTCGACAGCAAGGTCAAAAAGCCTTTCAGCCAGGGAAATATGGCTGAAAGGCTAAGTTTCAAAGATTTATATAGGATATTCAGCCATGTCAAACCACAATGTTGCACTCCAATTTGAAGATGGCGTTACACGTTTTATTAGTGTTGCCCAAGGCGAAACCCTGTCCGATGCAGCTTACCGTCAAAAGATCAATATCCCTCTAGATTGCCGTGACGGTGCATGTGGAACGTGCCGCGCTTTTTGTGAATCAGGTGCGTATGACATGCCTGAAGAAATGTATATTGAAGATGCACTAACTCCAGAAGAAGCTGCAGAAGGATTTATTCTGGCTTGCCAATGTAAGCCGACTTCGGATGCCGTGTTCCAGATCCAGGCCTCATCTGATGTCTGCAAAACCGAGATTCACGCATTTCAAGGTACGTTGGCCCGTGTAGAAAATCTGTCTGATTCCACAATTACCTTTGATATTCAACTCGATGCTGGTCAACCAGATATCCATTTTCTGGCCGGACAATATGTCAATGTCGGCATTCCAGGCACTAACGAAACCCGCTCCTATTCATTCAGCTCTAAGCCGGGCAACCGTTTAACCGGTTTCGTGGTGCGCAATGTGCCGAACGGCAAAATGTCGAGTTTCCTCAGCGCTGATGCAAAAGCGGGTGACAAAATGATCTTTACCGGTCCATTCGGCAGCTTCTATCTGCGTAATGTGACCCGTCCAGTATTGATGCTGGCAGGTGGTACAGGCATCGCACCATTTATGTCGATGTTACAGGTACTGGAAGAAAAAGGGTCTGAACATCCAGTACGTCTGGTCTTTGGAGTGACCAATGACTTTGACCTGGTCGCAATTGAAAAGCTGAATGAACTACAGGACAAATTCCCATGGTTCGAATATCGCACGGTGGTCGCAAATCCAGAATCTACACATGAGCGTAAAGGTTATGTGACCGGTCATATTGAAAATGAATGGTTAAATGGTGGCGATGTCGATATCTACCTGTGTGGTCCGGTACCCATGGTTGAAGCAGTTCGCGGTTGGCTGGATGCGGAAGGTGTCAAACCTGCCAGCTTCCTGTTTGAAAAATTCTCTGCCAACTGATTGAGGATATTTCGACATGACCGAACGTCAAAGATTTTTAAATAAAGTCGTGATCGTGACCGGTGCTGCCCAAGGCATCGGCCGCGGTGTAGCCATCCAGGCTGCTGCTGAAGGCGCACAAGTAGTATTGGCCGATATTTCGGACTATGTGCAGGAAGCCCTGGCAGAAATCGAAGCGGCTGGCGGTGATGCCATTATTGTCAAGGCCAATCTGGAAACCTATGCCGGTGCCGAAGCTGTCATAGCCAAAGCACTAGAGACCTATGGACGTATTGATGTGCTGATCAACAATGTTGGCGGTGCGATCTGGATGAAACCTTTTGAAGAATTTTCTGAAGAAGAAATCATCAAAGAAGTGAACCGCTCATTGTTCCCAACCATGTGGTGCTGCCGTGCAGTGCTACCGCAAATGATCAAGCAGCAGCATGGCACCATTGTAAACGTATCGTCAATTGCAACCCGTGGCATTAACCGGGTGCCTTATTCGGCTTCTAAAGGTGGAGTTAACGGCTTGACTGCTGCTCTTGCCTTTGAACATGCCAAAGACAGGATTCGTGTCAACGCCGTTGCAACGGGTGGTACCGAAGCACCGCCACGTAAGGTTCCACGTAATGCCAATCCATTAACGGAAACTGAAAAAGTATGGATGCAGCAAGTGGTGGATCAAACTATTGACCGTACTTTCCTGGGACGTTACGGCACGATTCAGGAACAAGTGAATGCCATTTTATTCCTGGCTTCGGATGAATCGTCCTATATGACCGGTACGGTAGTACCTGTCGGTGGTGGCGATCTGGGTTAATCCAGATCCACAACAGATCAACAGGATCATTGCTAGACGCAAGGAGGCATATTGCCAATGAGTCACCTGTTTCAAACCTTAAAAAATGATTGGTCGATTTCAGCCACTGTTGCAGGATTTTTAGCAGTACTGATTTCTTATGCCGGTCCCCTGATTATTTTTTTCCAGGCGGCCCAGCAGGCACAAGTGTCTGCAGCCATGATGATTTCCTGGATCTGGGGGATTTCCATAGGTGCTGCTGTTTCCAGTATTTATTTATCCACCAGGTTCAAAGTGCCGATTGTGATGGCTTGGTCAGCTCCTGGTACAGCGCTTTTAGTGACCTTATTTCCCGATATTTCACTGAATGAAGCGATTGCAGCCTATATCACTACGGCTGTGGTGCTGTTTGTAATTGGCATTAGTGGCTATTTCGATAAATTGCTGGCGCTGATTCCACAAGCGGTTGCCGCAGGAATGATGGCCGGCATTCTGGTGAATTTCGGTTTGGGCCTGTTTAGTGCCACAGACAATATGCCCGTGATCGTACTTGGCATGTTGCTGGTGTTTTTAGTCGCCAAACGACTGAATCCCCGTTATGCCATGTTATGGGTATTGGCGGCTGGTGTCTGTTTAAGCCTGATTCTCGGTCAGTTTCAGCCAGTCAGCATGGACTTCAATCTGGCCATTCCGCAACTGATTCAGCCGGAATGGACCTGGTCATCGACCTTTAACCTGGCACTCCCCCTGATTCTGGTCAGCCTGTCTGGTCAGTTTTTGCCAGGGATGAGCTTATTAAAAATCAGCGGGTATCAAGTCTCGGCCAAACCCATTATTACCATAGCCAGTATTACCTCTCTGGCAGTGGCCTGGGTTGGTGGTATTACCACAGTTCTGGGTTCAATTACTGCAGCACTTTGCATAGGCAAAGATGCGCACGAATTACCAGAAAAACGTTATATCGCAGGTGTATGTAATGGCCTGTTTTACATTTTAGGTGGCCTGTTTGCAGGCAGTATCGTGATGCTGTTCAGTCTGTTCCCGAAAGAACTGATTGCAGCACTGGCTGGACTGGCCTTATTGGGTGCGATTTCGACCAACCTGACAGTTGCCATGCAAACCGAACAGCAGCGCGAAGCCGCCCTAATTACATTTTTAGCAACTGCCTCAGGCATGAGTGTACTCGGCCTGAGCTCAGTGTTCTGGGGCATCTGTATCGGCCTTTTGGCTCATTTTCTCCTGACAAAGAAAAGGCCTGCTACCCTCACTGCTGTTGCTTCAGATTCAAAATAAGTAATAGCCCTTCATCAGATTAGGACATGCAAGGACAAGATTATGATAGATAAAAGTTCACTATCGCTGAAAGCAGCACTTTCCCAGATCAAGGATGGTTCGACCATCATGATCGGCGGCTTTGGCACAGCAGGTCAGCCAGCAGAACTGATTGATGGCCTGATCGAACTGGGTATCAAAGATCTGGTGATCGTTAATAATAATGCCGGTAATGGTGACTATGGCCTGGCGAAACTGCTGAAGACCGGTGCAGTACGTAAAATCATCTGTTCTTTTCCACGTCAGTCTGACTCCTGGGTATTTGACGAGCTGTACCGTGCCGGAAAAATCGAACTGGAACTGGTACCTCAGGGCAACCTTGCCTGCCGTATTCAGGCTGCCGGTATGGGACTAGGTCCAATCTACACGCCGACTGGTTTTGGCACCTTGCTGGCGGAAGGCAAACCAACCCTGAATTATGAAGGCAAAGATTACGTTTTAGAAAATCCAATTAAAGCAGACTTTGCCCTGATCAAGGCGCATAAAGGCGATCGCTGGGGCAATCTGGTTTACCGTAAATCGGCGCGTAACTTCGGTCCAATCATGACGATGGCGGCAGATGTGACTATTGCCCAAGTTGCTGAAGTGGTTGAGCTCGGTGAGCTGGATCCGGAACACATCATCACCCCAGGCATCTTTGTTCAACACGTTGTTCAAGTTCAACCGGCACAGTAATTACGGATAAGGAGAAGATTGATGAGCTATAACAAACTGACCCGTGACCAGATTGCTGAACGTGTTGCCCAGGACATTCCGGATGGTGCCTATGTCAACCTTGGTATTGGCCTGCCGACCAAGATTGCCAGCTATCTACCAGCAGACAAGGATGTTTTCCTGCATTCTGAAAATGGCCTGCTGGCTTTCGGTCCGCCACCTGCCAAAGGTGAAGAAGACCCTGAGCTGATTAATGCCGGTAAAGAAATTGTGACTATGCTGACTGGAGGTGCATTTTTCCATCATGGGGATTCTTTTGCGATGATGCGTGGTGGTCACTTAGATATCGCAGTCTTGGGGGCATTCCAGGTCGCTGAAAATGGTGACTTGGCCAACTGGCATACTGGTGCACCGGATGCAATTCCTGCTGTCGGTGGCGCGATGGATCTGGCCGTCGGTGCCAAGAAAGTCTTTATCACTACCGATCATGTCACTAAAAAAGATGAACCGAAGATCGTGGCTGAACTGACTTATCCTGCCACTGGCCTGAAATGTGTAGACCGTATTTATACCGATCTGTGTGTGATTGATGTCACGGCTGAAGGCATGAAAGTGATTGAAAAAGTTGAAGGTCTGTCATTTGAAGAATTGCAGTCGATGACGGGTGCAACATTGATTGATGCGACACAGGATTAAGTAATAAAGGAAAATTAAATCCCCCTATATCCCCTGAACAAGACTTAAGCACTGCTTTAAGTCAATGTGCAAGAAAGGGGGACTTTCGAAAATATATGACGGAAGCTCTCCTCCCTTTATCAAAGGGAGGTCAGGAGGGATTAGAGAACTGGAAATAGAAACAATGAAAAATGCATATATTATCGATGCCATCCGTACCCCATTCGGCCGCTATGCCGGTGGCCTGGCCCCTGTCCGTGCCGATGACCTGGGTGCGATTCCAATTAAGGCTTTGATGGAACGTAACCCAAGTATCAACTGGGAAAAAGTGGATGACATCATCTATGGCTGTGCCAACCAGGCCGGTGAAGATAACCGCAACGTGGGTCGTATGTCCGCTTTGCTCGCAGGAGTGCCTTATCAGGTACCGGGAACTACGATTAACCGTCTTTGCGGTTCATCACTCGATGCGGTAGTCATTGCGGCTCGTGCCATTAAAGCCGGTGAAGCCGATCTGATTATGGCTGGTGGTGTGGAATCCATGTCACGTGCACCGCTGGTGATGGGTAAGTCTGAAACCGCTTATGGCCGTACTCAAAAGCTTGAAGATACTACCATGGGCTGGCGTTTTATCAACCCGAAACTGAAGGAACTGTATGGCGTGGAAACCATGCCGGAAACTGCGGAAAATGTGGCAGCACAGTTCAATGTCAACCGTGAAGATCAAGACAAGTTTGCCCTGACCAGCCAGCAACGTACTGCAGCGGCACAGGCCAAAGGTTTCTTTAAAAATGAAATCATTCCGGTAGTGATTCCTCAGCGTAAAGGCGAACCTGTGGTTGTTGATACAGATGAACATCCACGTGCTTCTACGACACTAGAAGGTTTAACTAAGCTAAAACCAGTTGTAAAAGCGGATGGTACGGTGACTGCCGGCAATGCTTCTGGCATTAACGATGGTGCAGCGGCACTCCTGATTGCCTCTGATGAAGCTGTTGCTGAATATGGCCTAGAAGTGCGTGCCAAAATTATTGGCTCAACGGTTGTCGGTGTTGAACCACGCATTATGGGCTTTGGTCCGGCACCAGCGATTAGAAAGCTACTGGCCCAGACCGGTTTGACACTAGATCAGATGGATGTCATTGAACTGAATGAAGCCTTTGCTGCACAGGCCTTAGCCGTGACTCGTGACCTTGGCCTTCCAGATAATGCTGCGCATGTAAACCCAAATGGCGGTGCGATTGCAATTGGTCATCCACTCGGTGCTTCCGGTGCCCGTCTGGTGACCACTGCCTTGAACCAGCTGGAACAGACTGGCGGTAAATATGCCCTCTGCTCTATGTGTATTGGTGTGGGTCAAGGTATCGCGCTGATTATTGAACGTGTTTAAAAAATCCCTCCTAACCTCCCTTTCTTGCACAAGGCTTAAGCAGTGCTTATGCCTTGTTCAGGGAAGAACTTTTAGAAGGAAATAAAAGGAATAACAAATGCCAACATTTACATCAAATGATGCCCAGATTAATTACCAGACTTTTGGGGATGCCAACAAACCTGCCTTGATATTTTCCAACTCACTGGGTACCAAATACAGCATGTGGCAGCCACAGATTGAACATTTCCAGCAGGATCATTACGTAATCTGCTATGACACCCGTGGTCATGGTGCATCATCTGCACCACAAGGCCCGTATAGCTTGGAGCAGCTGGGGCAGGATGTCGTGAATCTACTGGATCATTTGAACATTGCAAAAGCAGCATTCTGTGGTATTTCTATGGGTGGCTTAACCGGTCAATGGTTGGCGATTCATAAGCCAGAACGTTTTAGCCAGGTGATAGTCTGTAACACCGCAGCCAAAATTGGCCAGGAACAGGCATGGCAAGACCGTGCTGCGCTTGTCTGTGAGCAAGGTCTTGCTCCGATTGCAGCAACTGCGGCATCACGCTGGTTTACTGATCCCTTTATCCAGAGCAACCCGGCAGTCGTTGCAGAACTTTCAAACGACCTCGGAGCTGGCAGCCCAGAAGGCTATGCAAACTGCTGTGAAGCTCTGGCTAAGGCGGATGTCCGCGAACAACTTAGCAGCATTCAAATCCCTGTGCTGATTATTGCGGGTCAGCAGGACCCTGTGACGACTGTTGCAGATGGCCAGTTTATGCAGCAACGTATTGCGAATAGCCAGTTGTTTGAAATCAATGCTTCGCATATTTCGAATATTGAACAGCCGGAAGCCTTTAATCAGGCCGTACAAACTTTTCTTGCTGCTTAAATTTATTCTTATAAAAAAGCCACGATATTTCGTGGCTTTTCTTTTTTCGTGTATTCGTTAAGCCCAGATCACCAGCATCGCTGCAATCACCACCAGTCCCAATCCCCAATGCTCGGCACGCGCCAGTTTTTCTTTAAAGAAATAAGCTGAAATCAGCAAACTGAACAGGATTTCGATTTGTCCCAAGGTTTTCACGATTGGCACGCTCATCATACTCATGGCGGTAAACCACCCAAGGGAGGCCATAAAGCTGCAGAAGCTGACTTTAAACGTAAGTCCCAAACGTTGCCACATGGCAACTAAGGTTGTGCGGCTAAACAAGCTTAAATAGATCAGCATACTGATACACTGGAAACCAATCACTGAAATCAGTACCCATGAAGCACGATGCACGGTTGGCAACATCGCTAGTTCCAGACTGGCTTCACGTACCAAGAGTGAAGTAATAGCAAAGCTCAAACCGCTGCCGATGCCGATGGCTAAAGTCTTGGTGGATAAACCAGTGATCTGATTGCCCTTACTCAGCAGGAATACCGCATAACCGCCGATCAGCACACCGATCCATGCCAGTGCAGAAAGATGATCTGACAGGAAAATCACTCCGATAATGGCTGCCAGAATCGCTTCACTTTTTGCCAGTCCAACGCCAATCGCATAATTTTTCTGTTTAAACAGCTGCACCATCAAGGCGGTTGCCAGAATCTGGCTGATACCGGCAATCAGAATATAGATCCAATACTTCGGGGTAAAATGCACTACACTTTCTACCGGTTTGAAGTGGTATAAAGTCGCGATATAAAGTCCAGCCAGAGGCAATCCAAACAGGAAACGCGCCAGCGTCACGCCCCAGATATCGACAGTGGTACTGAGCTGTTTTTGAAAGGCATTTCGCCAGGCCTGCATAAATGCAGCCATTAAAGTAAAGAAAACCCAGCTGATTGCCATACCCTGATCATTAATGCCGTAAAAGTGAATTAATTCTATGTCTTAGTACAATCTATGACTAATTAAAAATGATATAATGGCTAATAGCTAAAAGTTTAATTTTCTAATTCAAAAATAATTAAAATTTATCAGTTTAATAAGGGTGAAATTGATTTCTCAGATTCCAACTATGCTTAAAAAATAAGAAAGTAACTCCTCATCTTTGATTAACTTATAATAAAAGGCTCTTCTATTTTAAGAGACCGAAGATGTTTCATCAGTATACCAATTAGGTTTTATGAAAAACGCTATTCAATCAATTTTTTTCAATAATTTTTGATCTCTAATTTTTTATAGTTTGCATTATTCAGTTTTTTTAAATTGATACTTTCGTTTTTATTTAAGAAAAAAATACATAAGTCAGTTCATCGGTTTTTTTATTTCTGTCAGCTTTTCTTCTATAAACAGTCACTAAACTATAATCTAATGAATAATCGATCACATGCATTTTACAATTAATCAACATAGTGTTTTTTAAGAAATTTTTATGATGAATTTTTAAACAGGATAAAATTCCGCAATGCAATCTGAATATAAATTACAGAGTTTCAGCAATCCATTGTAATTCATTCATTTCGCAGGGAGTATCGATGAAATATTTTGAATGTCCAGTTTGCGAAAAGCAGATCTTTTTCGCCAAATTCGTATGTGATCACTGCCTTTCCTCTATCGGCTATATCGCCTCCGAAAAAGAAATGACGACATTTAAAAAGCTGAATGCTCAGGAGTGGGTTCCGGTTGCTAAAAAGTATCAACATTCCCGTTATAAACCTTGTTATAACTATACCCATCATCAGGTATGTAACTGGATGATCCCTGCAGATGATGAGGAAGATTTTTGCGAATCCTGCCAGCTGACTCATGTAATTCCAAATCTGGAAAATGCCGAAAACATGATTTACTGGTATCGGCTGGAGGAAGCCAAACGCCGTTTTCTGTATCTGACCCAACGTATGAACATTATGCCTCGTCCAAAACATTCGGATGATGATCCATTGGGTTTACGTTTTGATTTTCTTCTTCCTGAAAAAGACAAGCCAGTACTTACCGGCCATGCCAATGGTGTAATTACCTTAAATGCCTTTGAGGCCGATGTGGTTTATCGTGAAACCACCCGGGTCAATATGGGTGAAAACTACAGAACCTTATTAGGGCATTTTCGTCATGAAAGTGGGCATTTTTATTTTAATCTCATCCAGCACCTACATCCGGAATTACTGGATGAACTTCGCCATTATTTTGGAGATGAGCGGCAAAATTATAGTGAAGCACTAGAGAGGCACTATAATCAGGGTGCGCCTATTAACTGGCATGAAAAATATATTAGTCCCTATGCCACCGCACACCCGTGGGAAGACTGGGCTGAAACCTGGTCGCATTATCTGCATATCATGGAAACGCTGGAAACGGCATTTTATGCTGGCTTACGCGTGGAAGGTAATGGCCGAAATCTGGCCAGTATGGACTTTAAAGAATGCCCGATTGGTGGACAGGATTTTGAACATATCCTGGAAAACTGGGTCACCCTGACCTTTAATTTAAATGCCTTAAACCGCAGTATGGGTCTGGAGGATGCTTACCCCTTTAAGCTGACTGAAGCTGTGAAAGATAAACTGCGTTTCATTCATCGGCATATATTGGATAAAGTCTTTAATAACCCACGTCTGATTCAGAACTAAAATATTTATCTAATACAATATAAATAAAGCCCGTGATCCACAGGCTTTATTTTGGGCTTAATACTATTTCAATAAATTAAGCGATACTCTTAGCTTATTACCAAAAGCATCGCCATCTAATCTAAATAAACTTAAACCAGTTCTACCGCAATCGCTGTTGCTTCACCGCCACCGATACATAGCGCTGCAATACCTTTTTTGCCGCCAGTACGTTTCAAGGCATGAATCAGGGTCACAATGATACGGGAACCTGAAGAGCCCAGTGGATGACCTAGAGCGCAAGCACCACCATTAATATTCACTTTGGCAGGATCCAGTTCAAAGGCATCAATCGCTGCCATGGTTACCATCGCGAAAGCTTCATTAATTTCCCATAGATCCACATCAGTTGCATTCCAGCCAGTTTTCTTCAGTACTTTTTCAATTGCCCCCACCGGTGCAATCGTGAATTCTGATGGATGTTGTGAATGGCTGGCATAAGCCAGAATATTCGCTAGAGGTTTCAGGCTATACTGTACTGCAATCTCGCTCGATGTTACAACCAATGCGGAAGCACCATCGGAAATTGAACTGGCATTTGCCGCAGTAATCGTACCGTCTTTTTTAAATGCCGGACGTAAAGATGGGATTTTGTCTGCTTTGGCATTCAGTGGTTGTTCATCCTGCTCAACCACCACATCGCCTTTACGCGTGCTGACTGTAATTGGCACGATTTCATCTTTGAAGAAGCCCTGCTGAACGGCAGTCACGGCTTTATTTAAAGAGCCAATCGCATAATCATCCTGTTGTTCACGGGTATAGCCTTTTTTGTCCGCCATTTCTTGTGCCAAGATTCCCATCGACAGACCTGTTTCAGCATCTTCCAGACCTTCCTGGAACATATGATCGGTCACTTTCCCGTGGCCCATACGGAAACCGGCACGAGCTTTATCCATTAAGTACGGTGCGTTCGACATGGATTCCATACCGCCCGCCACTACGATTTCTGCAGAACCGGCCTTGATCGCATCCGCAGCTTGCATCATCGCTTTCATGCCTGAACCACAAATTTTATTGATCGTAGTCGCACCGGTTGAATCTGGCAAACCTGCCTGACGCATGGCCTGACGTGCCGGACCCTGTTTTAAACCTGCCGGCAGTACACAGCCCATGATCACTTCATCAATATCATTGGCTGCCAGACCTGCACGTGCCACCGCTTCCTTGATCACTACAGCTCCTAAATCTGGTGCGGTACAGCTAGAAAGTGAGCCTTGAAAACCGCCCATCGCGGTACGTACAGCTTCTACAATTACAATCATTCTAATCTCATCCTTTAACATCATTGTTATCAACACTGCAAAGTGATAT
Source organism: Acinetobacter sp. UBA1496 (assembly GCF_002324975.1). Taxonomy (NCBI): domain Bacteria; kingdom Pseudomonadati; phylum Pseudomonadota; class Gammaproteobacteria; order Moraxellales; family Moraxellaceae; genus Acinetobacter; species Acinetobacter sp. UBA1496. Next base: position 44,643 of record NZ_DCRI01000045.1, read on the forward strand.
CTGTGCAGTGTTTGTCCTTCGCAATATTTGCGGGTTTAGGCCTGTGCAGTGAAATATTCTTCTGGTAATTGCATCACCAGCTCTGCACCTGCCTGAATGCGTTGAATTCTCGCACTCAAATCCGGGAGTACTTTAGCAATATAGTAATTTGCCAGTACCAGTTTATTCTGGAAATAGCTCTCTTCTTTAGTAGCCGCCGCTTTACTGATACGTGCGTACATGTAAACAAAGCTCAGCAGACCTACAGCGTGCAAATAATCAACAGCAATCGAGTTGGCAAGGTCAGGATTTACCTGAGACTGTTCAACAATAAAATTGGTAATATCTTCCAATTGTTGACAGGTATCTAAGGTTGCCTTTTTAATCGTCAAGGCATCGTCCAGACTTTGGGAAAATTCACGGATTTCTGCAATATATTCTGCAATATAAGCACCTTTGCATTTTGTGGTTTTACGGCCGATCAGATCAATCGCCTGCACTCCATTGGTCCCTTCATAGATCTGTGAAATGCGCAGGTCACGGATACATTGTTCCATGCCCCATTCACGAATATAGCCATGACCACCAAAGCACATTTGTGCTTCAAGTGCAGCATCCAGTGCTTTATCGGTGAGGTAAGCTTTGGCAATAGGCGTTAATAAAGCCACACGATCGGTTGCTTTACGTACCGCCTCAGGATCGGTGGAGTATTTGGTAATATCCAGCTGCTGACCGACATAGACTGCGAAAGCACGTGAAGCTTCATTATTAGCACGTACATTCAGCAACATACGGCGTACATCACCATGTACCAGAATTGAATCGGCTGGTTTTTCTGGTGATTTTGCACCGGTTGATGCACGGCCCTGTAAACGGTCGGTCGCATACTGTGCTGCATTCTGATAAGCAAATTCTGCCGCGCCAATGCCTTGAATCCCCATCGACAAACGTTCGTAGTTCATCATCACGAACATGCCCGCCAGACCTTCATTTTCATTGCCCACCATATAGCCTTTGGCACCATCAAAGTTCATGACACAAGTTGCTGAACCTTTAATGCCCATCTTATGTTCGATCGAACCGGCAGCGACTGCATTGCGCTCACCGAGTGAACCATCGACATTGACCAGGAATTTTGGGACAATAAACAGGGAAATACCGCGTGAACCTGCTGGCGCATTCGGTGTTTTGGCCAATACCAAGTGAATAATATTTTCACTCAGATCATGCTCACCACTGGTAATGAAGATTTTGGTCCCGGTAATGTTGTATGAACCATCTTCGTTTGGTTCAGCCTTGGTTTTGATAATGCCCAGATCTGTCCCTGAATGTGGCTCAGTTAAACACATCGTGCCCGACCATTCACCCGTATAGAATTTTGGCAAATAGGTTTCTTTCTGTTCCTGCGAAGCACGGTCATTGATCGCCATGCCAGCACCCACGGTTAACAGGGGGTAAAGCATGAAAGATGGATTAGTACTCCAGATCATTTCATCAGCCAGTACGGTCAACATTTTTGGCATACCTTGACCGCCCCATTCTTCAGGCGCACCCAGCCCCACCCAGCCGCCTTCAGCAAACTGTTTGAAAGCTTCTTTAAAACCTGCAGGTGTTTTGACTTCACCATTACTAAACTGAGCACCACCTTCTTCATCTGCAGGGCGGTTCAGATCAAGAATCACATTCTTGGAAAACTTGGCCATCTCCTCCAGAATTGCATTTGCAGTTGCCATATCTAAATGTGCAAGATTTTCATTATTTTGCCAAAATTGTTCGGCCTGAAACACATCATTTAAAATAAATTCCATGTCTTTTAGTGGCGCATTATAAATAGGCATTTTCACATTCCTTCACTGGTGATACTCAATCCTGTTACTGAGTATTTTTTCATTATGGATTCGAGAAAATATTTGGATGCTTTTTGCTCGAATCCATGCATGTCATTCAAAAATCATCATGTCGAATTAATCTGATGATGAATTCATTGACATAAATCAGCGATATAAAATTTAAAATCAAAAACTTTATACCTCTGGTATTTACTGAATCCTTAAAACTTAAATCCATTGATGAATGAAAAATTTAAGCTGTTAAAATGACTCTGGCTTCACTTCGCTAAACCTTGTCTGGTCTGGGTTTAAAACAAAAATATGATTCAGCTTTATGCCCTAAAAACCATAAATCAAATATATTGAAAATGGAATTTTATTTAACAAAGTTGATCTCAAGGGTTCAATTTTCTTGACAATATTTTTAATGCAGCTGTATATGACTTTCTTCTACAAGAAATATTGAATAGATATACAAATTTAGATAAGTATGACGACCTTAGTTTTATAGCTATACCTGCGAAAATAGCATATTCTTAGTAGGTTCCTTTTCGAAAATGATGAGTCAAGAAGATGACGACTGTAAGAAAGCAGAACTTCCTTCTTCGTAAAGAGAAGATCTTGAGCATGGCAGAAAGTCTACTGCTTGATAATAATCAGGACATCACCTTGAGTGAACTTGCTGAAGAACTGGACATCGCCAAAGGAACTATCTATAAACATTTTAAAAGTAAAAACCAGTTATATTTAGAACTCATCATTCTGAATGAAAAAAGAATTCTGGCAATTTCTGATAAATATAATAACGATATTAAAAATTATGTTTCGCAATATATGCTTTATCACATGCTCAATTCAAACCGGACTATTTTGCTGCATGTCATTGAAGAGCGTTTAACTAATAATGAAAAAAACCTGAAAGAGTTATTTCAGGAACTCTATCGTATTCGTGAAGAACGGATTATCCGCATTAAAGATATGACCCATGATTATCTGGTATCTTTAGACAGTGCAATGTCAATCCGGGATTATTTATCTTATATCTGGACGGTAACTTATGGGGCTTCACTATTATTAAATTCGACCAGTTATCAAAAAGCGATTGGTTCGCGTGAACGCTTGATTAAACTGTATATTAATCAGGCATTGATGACGCCAGATAAAATATCGGCAGTTTCATAAAAAATGCCTAATCATGATTAGGCATTTTAGAATTATCTTTTAAATAGTGAATATCAAGCTATAGTTTCGGGCGGAAAGCCATCTTCAGTTAATGCCGCGATAATCTCAGATTCGCTTGCACTCGATTCAACCTCCACCATTTTACTGACCACATCAACATTTACTTTAGCATTTTCATCCAGCTCCTGAATGGTCGCAGTCACACTACGCGCACAACCACTACAAGTCATATTTTCAATACGGAATTTCATCTTGATCTCCCTTTGATCAGTTTAAATTTGGGTTAAGTGATATAAGTTCAAGTCTATTTATCTGCTTTGATAGGCGTATGCGCAGTTTTCCCATGTGACACACCCTGCTCAATCTGTTTCAGGATTTGGCAATCAGACTGTTCATCTCCAGCACACTGCGCAACCGATTGCTGCAAAATTTTCATCATATTTTGCATATCCGCAATTTTCTGTTGCAGTAACTCGATATGCTTTTGCGCCAACTGTTTGACATCACGGCTGTGTCTGGCATCATTCAGCCACAGGCCGAGCAATTCTTTCATCTGCTCGGAAGAAAAACCCAATTCACGCGCATGCTGAATAAAACTTAAAGTCTTCATATCATCGTCACTATAAACACGATAACCTGAATCGCTACGTTTAGGATTGGGTAATAAACCGATATCTTCATAATAACGGATCATTTTGGCCGAGATCCCGGAGCGTTTCGCGGCCTGTCCAATATTCATTACACTGCCTCCTTCAACTGGATCGGCTGATAAGTCTTTAAACGAAGCGCATTGCTGACCACAAAGACTGAGGATAATGCCATCGCCCCTGCTGCAAACATCGGTGATAACAAAATACCGAAGAATGGATACAACAGACCTGCAGCAATCGGAATCAAGGCAATATTATAAACAAAGGCCCAGAACAGGTTCTGTTTGATATTGCGCATGGTTGCTTGACTCAGGCCAATACCGGTTACTACATGCTGTAAATTTCCTGACATCAGTACCACGTCTGCTGCTTCAATCGCCACATCCGTACCAGTTCCTATTGCCATTCCGACATCGGCCTGAGCCAAGGCAGGTGCATCATTAATCCCGTCACCGACAAAAGTGACGATGCCATGTTGCTGTTGGAGTTGGCGTACCGCATCGACTTTTTCATTAGGCAGAACTTCGGCAATGACATGGTCAATTTTCAACTGTTTAGCAATGGCTTGTGCAGTATGCTGGTTATCACCGGTGATCATGGCAATCTTTAAGCCTTGATCATGTAAGGCCTGAATCGCACTATAGGTTGTGGCTTTAATCGGATCAGCCACAGCAATAATGGCAGCCAACTGCTGATCTATCGCGACATATAAAGGCGTGCGTCCCTGCTCGCCTAACTGTTGTGCTTTCTCTTTAAAAATATCGACACTTAAACCCAATTGCTGCATCAGGCGTTCTGCGCCAATATGAATTTGCTGACCTGAAACTTGAGCTTTCACGCCTGCACCAGTGATTGAATCAAAATCACTGACTTCAGGTAGTTGCAGCTGTTGTGCTTTCGCAGCTTCAACAATCGCATGGGCAATCGGATGTTCAGACTTGGCTTCCACTGCTGCGACCATTTGCAAAACTTTTTGCTGCTCAAAACCAGATGTCACTGCAAAATCGGTCAGGGCTGGTTTCCCTTCAGTTAAGGTTCCGGTTTTATCCACCGCCACAACTCTGGTTTGCTGCAAGAGTTGCAATGCTTCGCCTTTATGGAACAAGACACCCAGCTCTGCTGCCCGGCCGGTGCCGACCATAATAGATGTTGGCGTAGCCAGGCCCATTGCACAAGGACAGGCAATAATCAGTACTGCAACAGCATTGACCAGTGCATAAGTCAGATTCGGTTCAGGACCCAACAGGAACCAGACAATAAAAGTCAAAGTCGCGAGCAGCATCACAGCCGGCACAAACCATAAGGTCACTTTATCGACTGCCGCCTGAATCGGAAGCTTTGCGCCTTGTGCCTGTTCCACCATATGAATAATCTGAGCTAGAACTGAATCTTGTCCGACTGCTGTCGCCTTGATCTGCAAGGTGCCATTCTGATTTACCGTTCCGCCAATCACCCGATCTCCAGCCTGTTTAGCCACCGCTAAAGGTTCACCGCTGATCATGGCTTCATCGATATAACTTTGACCAGAAACGACTTCACCATCAACTGCGACTTTCTCACCCGGACGAATCTCGATCAGCATGCCCTGCTGTACATCAGCAATTTTCAGATCAACCCAGGTTCCATTTTGTTGTACTCGAGCAGTTTTTGGCTGCAAGCCAACCAGATATTGAATCGCTTCAGAGGTTTTACCTTTGGCTCGAGCTTCCAGATAACGTCCTAGTAAGATCAAGGCAACAATCACAGCCGCCGCTTCGAAATACACATGTACAGTACTTTGCGGCAATAATTGCGGAAAGAACGTGGAAATACAGGAAAATCCATAAGCGGCTATTGTTCCCACGGCAACCAGAGAATTCATATCGGGTGCCAGTCGCAACAATGCCGGAATCCCATGCTGATAAAACCGCCGTCCTGGAATCAGTAAGACCAGAGTAGTCAGCAGAAACTGGATATACCAGCTGTTTTGGGTACCTAGCGTATGTGCAATCCAGTGATGAAAAGCCGGAATCAGGTGTGAACCCATTTCCAGAATAAACACCGGAACAGCTAAAATTAGCGCCAACCATAAGTCACGTTTTAGCTGTTCAGTTTCAGCGGTTTTCTTTTCCTGAAATGCCGTCTGGGCATCGGTAGCCTGTGTATCTAATTTTTCATGGGCGTTATATCCAGCTTTTTCGACGGCAGCAATTAAAGCTGGAAGCTGACTACGCGGCGCCTTGACCGAAGCTGTTTCAGTGGCGAGATTGACTTGTGCTTCACTTACCTGATCGACTTTTTTCAAGGCCTTTTCTACACGTGCTACGCAGGAGGCACAGGTCATTCCTTCAATCGCCAGTTCAATTCGGTCGGTTTGAATATCAAAGCCGGCCTTTTGTACCGCCTTAACCAGTTGGGAAACAGCGAGAGGACGAATTGCAGTGACATGAGCTTTTTCGGTTGCCAGATTAACCTGCGCATCTAGTACCTGATCGACTTTTTTCAAGGCTTTTTCAACACGAGCTATACAAGACGCACAGGTCATACCTTCAATATTTAAATCAAACTGCTGGATCACAGCTTCAAAACCGGTTTTATTAATAGCATTAACAAGTTGCGTTGCAGGAATAGGTTGTTCACTTTTTAAAAAAGCCTGTTCAGTGGAGAGATTGACGTTCGCTTCCACCACACCTTCAATTTTCTTTAAGGCTTTTTCCACACGTGCGACACAAGAGGCACAGGTCATTCCTGAAATCTGTACCTGCTGTTCATATAACTGTGTGGTTGCTGGTGTATTCATTCTGCGCTCTCCATTTACCCATTCACTGCCTATGCTATAGCTTAAACATTACCATAATAGGAAGGTCAAGCTTCTGCTTTAAATTCTTGATCTTTCATTATATGAAGGCATAAAGTCCAATAAAAAAGCCCAAAGATGACTTCAGGCTTTTTCGAGATTTAGTGAAGCTAATTTGTTAAATATTTACTCAGCCGAAATATCTTCAAAAAGAATTGAAGATAAATAGCGCTCACCACCATCTGGCAGAATCACCACGATATTTTTGCCTGCATTTTCAGGACGTGCAGCCAGTTGCGCAGCTGCAGCCATTGCAGCACCACTTGAAATACCGACCAAGATACCTTCTTGAGTTGCAGTTTTACGTGCCCATTCCACTGCATCGCTACTGGTAATGGCAATCACTTCATCTACCAGATCCAGATCCAGGTTCTTTGGAATAAAGTTCGCGCCAATACCCTGAATTTTGTGTGGTCCTGGAGTGAGTGTCTCACCACGTTTTGCCTGACCAATAATGGCAGATTCAGCCGGCTCTACAGCAACTGAATAAATCGGCTTGTTTTTCACTTTTTCAAAAAAGCGTGAAATACCGGTAATCGTACCGCCTGTGCCTACACCCGCTACCAGAATATCGACATTACCTCCAGTCGCTTCCCAGATTTCAGGACCGGTCGTCTCTTCATGGATTTTCGGATTGGCTGGATTTTCAAACTGTTGTGGCAGGTAATACAGTTCAGGATTTTCATTCACCAAACGTTGTGCTTCTTCTACGGCACCTTTCATACCTTTGGCTGGATCTGTCAGTACCAGATTGGCACCTAAAGCCTTAACCACTTTACGGCGTTCTATACTCATGCTTGATGGCATAGTTAAGGTAATATCATAGCCTTTAGCCGCTGCTACAAATGCCAGCGCAATACCGGTATTACCACTGGTTGGCTCGACAATGTGCATGCCCGGCTTCAATTTACCTGACTTTTCTGCATCAGCAATCAAGGCTGCGCCAATACGGCATTTCACCGAAAATGCCGGGTTACGGCTTTCAATTTTCGCAAGTACAGTCGCTCCGCCAGAAATGGCACGATTGATACGAACCAGAGGGGTATTACCAATCGCCTCTGCATTATTGCTATAAACCGCTATACCTAAATTGGCAGGTGTTGGAAAAGCTGAATCTGTAGTCATTAGAATATCCTTGATATTATTCGCCAAGATGTATTTACATGATACAAGCATTTTCCGGCTTTGTAGATGCCTGAAACAAGATGGATCACGATAGCAGTTTGAAATGAAACATCTTCTTCGCAAAAAACCGGAACACGATAAAATTATCTTATATTTTAATTAGTAAATTATAACTATTCTTGATAACACAATTCATTAAAAACCATAGTAATTCACGCTTTCTATCCATCAATTCACGCTGTTCGAGTCGTATAATTCGCGGGCTGTAATTGTATAAATGGACATAGTAAATGAAAACCGATCTTGAAATTGCCGCGATGCGGGATTCAGCTCAACAGGTTGTCGGTATTTTAAAGTTAATGGCCAATACGGACCGACTGCTCATTTTATGTCATCTTTCCCAAAATGAACTGAATGTCTCTCAAATTGAAGAGATTACCGAGATCAGACAGCCAACCCTGTCTCAGCAGCTCATGATTTTGCGTAAAAGCGATGCGGTAAATACCCGTCGAGACGGTAAACAGATCTATTATTCGATCAAAGACCAGAATCTGGTAGAAATGTTAAACAAGCTTTATCAAATCTACTGTGTAAATCAAGCAGTCGCTTAAAGCTGTAATTTACCTCATTCGTCCTGTTTTATTTTAAAGCGATCTGCCTGATTTAAATTTTCTCTATTGAGCGTTTTAAGTCTTTTGCCTGGATCCTTTGTCTCCTCATTCCTTTTTCAAAATGTGAATGATCACCTATTTATATCCTAAGACTTCTTAGCAGAATTTGTGCATAATATATCTAACCTGAGTTCGACGAAAT
>NZ_DCRI01000069.1:0-3075 GCF_002324975.1 Acinetobacter sp. UBA1496
CCAAGCCTGATGCTACCTTATAACCGTATCGCAATTATTGTCTTTACTATTGGTGTCTTACTGTTGCTGGTTTATCTACTCAATAAAACCCGTTTTGGTTTATTTGTCCGTGCCGTAACGCAAAATCGTCAGATGGCTCGTGCTGTCGGTATACGATCCAGCCGAATTGACATGATGGCATTTGGTCTAGGTTCAGGTCTTGCCGGTCTTGCCGGTTGTGCCTTGGCGCAAGTGGGTAATGTGGGGCCAGATTTGGGCCAGAACTATATTATTGATGCTTTCCTTGTGGTTGTTGTCGGTGGGGTTGGTCAAGTATGGGGTGCAGTTCTTGCCGCTTTGGGACTAGGTGTCAGTGGTACCGTACTGGAAATTGGTATGGGTGCAGTATTGGCGAAAATTATTCTCTTGGTTCTTGTGATTTTGTTTATTCAGAAACGTCCACAAGGTTTGTTTGCCATTAAAGGACGCTTTGTGGAGTAAGCCTATGAAAATCACATCATTACTTTCAGATAAACCTTATAGCACACTCGCAATTGCGATCTGTTTTGTTATTTTACTGGCCTTGCCATGGCTGCATTTATTGCCAGCAGATTCGAGCCTGCATCTGTCTGCTTATTGGGTCACTTTGATCGGCAAGATCATGTGCCTAGCGTTGGTGGCGTTGGCGCTTGATCTGGTCTGGGGCTATGCCGGTATTTTAAGTTTAGGTCATGGCCTGTATTTTGCCTTGGGGGGGTATGCCTTTGGCATGTACTTAATGCGTCAATCAGCAGGCGATGGCTTGCCTGACTTTATGCGTTTTTTGAGCTGGACTGAGTTACCCTGGTTTTGGGTGGGGACCAATCATTTCTGGTGGGCCATGATACTTGTGGTTCTGATACCAGGACTGATTGCTTTTATTTTCGGCTTCTTCGCTTTCCGCTCCAAAATCAAAGGCGTTTACTTTTCGATTATTACTCAGGCGATGACCTTTGCGGCAGCGCTTTTATTCTTCCGTAATGAAACAGGCTTTGGCGGGAATAACGGATTTACCGGTTTCAAAACCATTTTAGGCATGGACATTACCTCAGCACCAATGCGTGCTAGCCTATGTTTTATCACGGCTCTGGTGTTATTGCTGTGCTTTGTTGGTCTACGCCATTTAATGAATAAACCTTATGGTCGTGTGCTTGGCGCAATTCGTGATAGTGAAAATCGTCTGCAATATTTGGGTTACCGCACCTTATGGTACAAGCTTTCAGCCTGGGTATTATCTGCTGTGATTGCAGGTATCGCTGGTGCACTGTATGTACCACAAGCCGGGATTATTAACCCAAGCGAAATGAATCCAGTGAACTCGATTGAAATGGCAGTCTGGGTAGCGGCTGGTGGTCGAGGTACCTTGATTGGGCCGATTCTGGGTGCAGGCTTAATTAATGCAGTAAAAACTTATTTTACTGTCGCTTATCCGGAAGCATGGTTACTAATTCTGGGGGCATTATTTATTGTGGTCACCATCTTCCTGCCTAAAGGTTTGATTGGTTTATTCGACCGTTTTAAAAAGGAGCGTAGCGAATGAGTGAAATTTTACAACCTCATGGCGGCCATGCTTCTGAAGGCTATGGCCGACCAAAAGAGCAAGGGCCAGATTTTAGCCATGGGATCGCACTTTATCTGGAAAAAGTCAGTGTCTGGTTTGATGCTTTCCGTGCCTTAAATGATTTATCGCTGTATATCGAAGAAGGTGAATTGCGCTGCATCATTGGGCCAAACGGCGCGGGTAAAACCACATTGATGGATGTCATTACTGGGAAAACCCGTCCTACTGAAGGTTCTGCATTTTTTGGCCAGACCTATAATCTGGCGAAAATGAGTACTGAAGAAATTGCCGAAGCTGGCATCGGGCGTAAATTCCAGAAACCGACAGTGTTTGAAAATTTTACCGTGATGGAAAATCTGCTCTTGGCTGCACCTAAAGATAAACGGGTGAAAAAAAGCTTTTTCAGCAAGCTCGATCCGGATGCACAAAATGCCTTGGATGAATCTTTACAGCAGATCCGCTTGCAGGAATTTATTCACAAACCTGCAGGGCTTTTATCTCACGGCCAGAAACAATGGTTGGAAATTGGCATGCTGCTGATGCAACGTCCAAAACTGATTTTACTGGATGAACCAGTGGCAGGGATGACTGATGCTGAAACTGAACGGACTGCTGAACTGTGTCTGGAACTGAAAAAGAATCATACCCTGGTAGTCGTCGAACACGATATGAGCTTCATCGATACTATTAGTGAGAAAGTCACGGTGCTGGCACAAGGGGCGATTCTGGCTGAAGGTACATTGGCAGAAGTACAGGCCAGTGAAGATGTTATTGAAAAGTATCTTGGGCGTTAAGGGGCTGACTGATGCTAGAAGTTAAAGACATAAATCAGTTTTATGGCGGTAGTCACATTTTACGTGATGTGTCTTTCAATGCGCCTGTCGGTGAGTGCTCAGTGGTTCTGGGTCGTAACGGCGTTGGTAAAACGACACTACTTAAATGTCTGATGGGGATTTTGCCCATCAAATCAGGTCTGATTCTTTTAGATGGCAAAGATATTGCCAAACTGAGTCCTGAACAGCGCGTTCGGGCAGGTTTGGCCTATGTGCCACAAGGTCGGGATATCTTTTCGACTTTAACCGTTGAAGAAAATATTCTGATTGGCATGGCGAAATTTAAAGGAACCAAAACTCGTAAAGTACCGGAACATCTCTATGAGATTTTTCCGGTATTAGAGGAAATGAAATATCGACGCGGTGGTGACTTATCCGGTGGCCAGCAACAACAACTGGCGATTGCCCGCGCATTGGCATCTGAACCGCGTGTGCTCATTTTGGATGAACCGACTGAGGGGATTCAGCCATCTATCATTAAAGATATTGGTCGGGTAATTCGTAAACTGGCTGATGGCGGTGAAATGGCGATTGTTCTGGTAGAACAGTTCTATGACTTTGCTGAAGAACTGGCAGATGGTTATACCGTTATGGCACGTGGACAAGTGATTGCTCAGGGTGTTGGAAGTGAAATGCCGGAAAAAGGGATTCGGGATCTGGTGG
>NZ_DCRI01000091.1:0-8458 GCF_002324975.1 Acinetobacter sp. UBA1496
CTTTCGCAAGAGGTCTATTCTGTTTGAGAATAAAAACTGAGCATGCAAATGAGTAGGGGGAGTTTAGAAATAAGCTCCCTCATTTTTTTATTTTTTAGAAACTTATTGATTTATCTGGGTGAGAAGAATCCACTATTTTTCTATATATGAATGGAAACGTTATCTGATTTTCCTTTCAAGTTATGGATAGCATGGTCTTAACTTTTATTCCCATAATGACGCCAATAAAAATTTATTAATTATTAAACCGATTAAAGATGAAGATTGAACGATATTTTTTTACGCCCTGACACAAAAAATGCCAGAGAAAGTCAAAACAGAAAAAGCATTCAAAACAGCAAAGTGCTACCATTTCGTCAGTTTTAAAATAGACCAGAAAATGGGGCGAAAATGTTAATACAACGTGGTGGATTAAAAGTCGTTGCAGGACTCGGAATTTCAGGTGTTGCAGCGGTCAACTTCTTACATGACCAGGGCTACCGCGTTGCAGTAACGGACTCAAGAGCTACCCCACCGGGACATGACCAGATTCCTGCGGAAGTACAGACCAGTTTTGGCAAGTTTGACCAGAATCTGTTGCTCTCTGCCGAAGAAATTATCATCAGTCCGGGACTCGATCCAAAACTGCCTGAGATTCAAGCAGCACTGGCACAAGGTATTCCTGTGGTAAGTGAAATCCAGATTTTACGTCGTGCGACGGATAAGCCGATTGTGGCCATTACCGGTTCAAATGCCAAAAGTACCGTAACGACTTTAATCGGTCTTATGGCAGCGAATGCGGGTAAAAAAGTGGCAGTTGGGGGGAATCTTGGTCGTCCAGCACTGGATCTGACCAAAGATGATCCTGAACTGTATATTTTGGAATTGTCGAGCTTCCAGTTAGAAACCACATCAAACTTGCAGGCTGAAGTGGCTGTTGTTCTGAATATGAGTGAAGACCATCTGGATCGTCATGGCGACATGATGGGTTATCACACCGCCAAACACCGTATTTTCCAAGGTGTAAAAAAAGTGGTGTTTAACCGTGATGATTCACTGACCCGTCCACTGGTTCCAGATGCAATACCGATGCAGAGCTTTGGTTTGAATGCACCGGACATCAACCAGTACGGTATTCTCAAAGATACAGACGGCACAATCTGGCTGGCACGTGGTCGTGAACGTCTGCTCAAAAGTTCTGACATGTATATTCAAGGTACCCATAATGTGGCAAATGCCTTGGCTTGCTTAGCTTTAGGTGAAGCGATTGGCCTACCAATCGACATTATGCTGGACACTTTAAAAACCTTTAAAGGTCTGGAACACCGCTGTGAATTCGTTAAAGAAGTCAATGGGGTACGTTATTATAATGACTCCAAAGGAACCAACATTGGTGCAACACTGGCAGCACTTGATGGTCTAGGCATGGCGATCGAAGCTCAAGGTGGCAAGGTTGCTATTATTCTTGGCGGTCAAGGTAAAGGCCAGGACTTTACTGCTTTACGTGACTCATTATCTAAGTATGCAAAAGTAGCCGTATTGATTGGTGTGGACCGCCCAATTATTGAAGAAGCGATTGCGGGTACGACTGAATTGATTCATGCGGAAAGCCTGCAGGAAGCAGTAGAAATTTGCCAGAAGCGCACTCAGGCACATGATGTCGTGTTATTGTCTCCTGCATGTGCAAGTTTTGACATGTTCTCCGGTTATCCGGAACGTGGTCGCAAGTTTGTGGCCTATGTGAATGAACTCAATTAAGAATAACAAGGATTCGTGATATGGCTGAGTTTGCTCAGACTGCGATCAATAAAATTAATCAATTTTATCAGCAGTGGGTACCTAAGCTGCCTGCTGAAGTTAATCCGCGTAATGTGCTGATTTTTTGTGTACTGGCTTTGCTGTGCATCGGTTCGATCATGGTGGCATCGGCTTCGATGCCTTATGCGGAACGGATGCATGAAAATGCTTTCCACTATGTAACCCGACATGCGATCTCGATTCTGGTTGCGGCGGGTGCAGCCTTTCTAGCTTATAAAGTTCCATTAAAAGTCTGGTTCAATAACACCTTCTTTTTATGGATTATTACTATTGTTTTGCTGGTCGCCGTACTCTTTGTCGGGACTGAGGTAAACGGCTCCAAGCGCTGGATTCGGGTAGCCGGTTTTACCTTGCAGGCTTCGGAAGTCGCTAAGGTCATGATGGCAATTTTTACCGCTGACTACGTCGTGCGCCGTGCTGAAGAGGTTCGTAATAATATCAAGGGCTTGGTACGTTTAAGCGCCATCATGGGTGCAACGGTTGGTCTGATTATTCTTGAGCCTGACTTGGGTGCAACGGTGGTAATTACCCTGACCATGCTCGGTGTATTCTTTCTGGCAGGTGCTCCCTGGATTCAGTTCGGTGTCGCTTTTATTACTTTGTTGGGTGCATTTGCTGCTGCGATTGCTCTGGAACCTTATCGTTTACAACGTTTACTGTCTTTCTCGAATCCTTGGGAAGATCCGCTTGGTACAGGTTATCAGCTTTCCAATGCCTTGATGGCGTTTGGTCGTGGTGAATGGACGGGAGTAGGGCTAGGCCACAGTATCCAGAAAATGTCATATCTTCCTGAAGCGCATACTGACTTTATGTTAGCGATCTTAGGGGAAGAATTTGGTTTTTTGGGTATTTCTACCATTCTGATTCTGTCCTTTACTGTGATGGTCTGCTGTATCCGGATTGGGCATCGTGCCTTGCAGCATCAATACTTGCGCGCAGGTTATCTGGCTTATGGGATCAGTATCATTTTCCTGTTGCAGATTCTGGTAAACGCTGGGATGAATATGGGCCTATTGCCAACTAAAGGTTTGACCCTGCCATTTATTAGTTATGGCGGTTCATCACTTATTGTTTGTGCAGTGATGATCAGTTTGATTCTGAAAATTGACTCAACCACTCAACAGGTCAATCCAAGCCGGGAAGAATCAAGCTTCTAGATTAGACGAGCGCTGTGGATCAGGCTGAGCATGGTCAAGTACTGTGCTCGGCATGACGGTTCCACAATTCAGGCAACGCACAAAAGTACTTTTCGCCTTGGAAAGTGGAACTAGCGGAATAAAAAATAAAGAAAAATAATTACGCTGCTGTTTTCGTTCATACCCAGAACGAGTTCTGCAAACTGGACAAAGAAACTGGCTTTTTTCAATGACCTTGGTTTTCGGTCCTACACCAAAAATAAAAAACATTGTTATGGTTCTCACTCGCCTTTGTTATTGCTTTTAGCTTAAGTGAAAACCCGTTTTTATAAATAGTGACCTTGTAGCTCAGTTGTATGCGGGATTCGGGAGATGTCCCATTGTGCGACGGCTTGTTTGAGCATACGAGCAGGGCGATCCAGTTCTACGGGCACCTGACATAGGGCTTGAAGTGCTTGTTGCAAGAGCAGGGGAGCCTGATTAAGATCCAGTGCTTGCGCCAAGTTTTGTTTGGACAGTTTCTGGCCCTGATCATTCATTGCCAGTGGTAAATGCATATAGCTTAAACGCGGATAATCCAACAATTGACCCAGATAAATCTGACGTTCGGTATTATCTAAAAGATCTGCACCGCGAACTATATGGGTCATGCCTTGCAGATAGTCATCGACTACGACTGCCAACTGATAATTGATGATGCCATCACGGCGTTTCAGTACAAAGTCACCCAAGTCCTTTTTTAACTGTGAACAGTGTTGACCTTGCAGACGGTCTTCAAAACAGATTTCAACATCTTCAACCTTGACCCGAATTGCTTGATGTTCAAAAGGCAAACCTAAGTCACGACAGGTGTCTTGGTAAATATGATTGGAGCCCAGCATTTTGCGGGTACATTGACAGGCATAAACCAGACCCTGCTGGCGCAGTTGCTGAATGACATTTTCGTAAATATCCAGACGCTCTTTCTGGTAGATGATTTCGCCATATGGCTCGAATTCAAAAGCATCCATTGCACGTAGAATATGTTCTTCGCTGCCGGGATAAATTCGCGGGATGTCTGTATCTTCAATACGGACTAGCCAGCGCCCCTGATGGGCTTTGGCATCGCAGTAACTAGCGACTGCGGTAATGAGGGAACCAAAATGCAAAGGGCCGGTTGGCGATGGCGCGAACCGGCCCACGTAATTCTCTTCAGCTTTCCCTCCCTTTGATAAAGGGAGGGTCAGGGAGGGATTACTTAAAGACATGCTTAACCGTTATTTTGCTTCTCTTTGATCTCTGCCAAAGTCTTGCAGTCGATACATAAAGTTGCAGTTGGACGTGCTTCCAGACGGCGCAGACCAATCTCGATACCACAAGTTTCACAGAAACCGTAGTCATCATTTTTAATTGCTTCGATAGATTGCTCGATTTTGCGGATCAGTTTACGTTCACGGTCACGAGTACGAAGTTCGATGGCAAATTCTTCTTCCTGAGTTGCACGGTCGTTTACATCAGGGAGCGCAGTGTTTTCGTCTTGCATCGTATTTAAAGTACGATCAACTTCTGACATCAGTTCAGCTTTCCATGCCATCAAAATTTGGCGGAAGTGTTCAAGCTGCCCTTCAGACATGTATTCTTCATTTTTTTTAGGTTGATAAGGTTCAATACCAAATAAGCTAGCAGTAGAACCACCCTCAGTCGTTTTCGGCTTAGATTTGCGCACACGTTTTGTAGGTTTTTCCTCTACAACATCAGTTTGTTCGTCTAAGACTTGATTTTGGTTGTCATTCGCCATTTAGGGCATTCCTCATCATATGCGTATGTAATACGCAAAAAATATGGTGATATGCAATTTTTATCCACCCTGTAGAAAGATTATCCTCCTACGGGGGTCGTCATCATATAGACTTTTTATGCTTTTTGATAGTCTTTGATGTCTGGATTATAGATATCACATTTCCTTTGGTTGCAATAAAGTAATTCAAAAAAAATAAAATGCAAAGTTAATAACCTGAAATTTCGGTATTAATATTTTGCTGGCTTAAGGTCACACGTTCGATATGTGTATCGAACTCCCCATTTTGTTTCAAATGTAATACACGATAGCCAGGTGCTGCCTGGTCTAGCGCGAATTCGTCACTCTTGGGTTTGAACTGTACGCTGGTCGATGGCGTCGATAAAAACTGGATACCGTGCCATTCATTGCAGGAATCCTGATGTACATGACCAAACAGAACCAGCTTCACATTCTGGTGCCGGGCCAGCATATCTTTCAGGTCTTCAGCATTCTTTAGCCGGTGCTGATCAATCCAGTGCGACTTCATCGCAAAAGGATGATGATGGCAAGCTACCATCACATACTGATTACGATATTCAAGCAATAATTGGTCCAGCTGTGCCAGTTGAGCCTGTTCTACCCAACCATCTATCCGATCCTGGACTGCACTATTCAGTAAAATCAGGGTCCAGTTGCCAAAATGAATCGCATGAGCCTGATCTCGATCCTGATAAAAAGGAAAGACCTTGATGTCATCATGATTGCCCGGAATCTGGTAATAGGGCACCTGGCAAGACTGGATATATTTTAAATAACGCGTATAGGTTTCTGCGACCGGAACCTGTGCCAGATCACCAGTATGTACTAAGGCATCCATTTCTGGAAAATTGTGCTGAATATGCTGCATGACTTCATGAAAGCTCTGTTCCGGATTCATATACGCGAATTCCAGATTGGGCTGATTCATCAAGTGGGTGTCAGAAATCTGGATAATAGTCCATTCTTGTGGTGATGCAGGATTGAATTGTTCCGATGTCATGTCTGCTCCCTTAAACCTGACAGGACAGCCTGCTGATGCTGCTGTAGCCATTGCAGTGCCATAATCACAGGTGCATTTCTAAGGCGACCATTACTCAGCAGGGTCGGAATATCGGCATAATCCAGAATGTGCAGCTGGATATTTTCCCCTTCATCCGGCATGCCAAAAACACCGCCTTCTTCAGGCAGTTCAGTCTGGGCGACATAAAGATGAAACAGTTCCGAGCAGGCACCGGCAGAAGGATAGAAACTGAAAAGATGCTGCAAGGAATCAATGGTACAACCTGACTCTTCGAAAGCTTCGCGGCGAATACAGGTCTCAGGCGTTTCATTGCCATCCAGTACACCGGCAATGACTTCTAGTTGCCATGGCGTATCCTGATCATCCAGTCCCCCAATACGGAACTGTTCAATCAAGCCGAATTTTTGCTGCTGATCGTTATACAGCAGCACCCCAGCGGCTTCAGGACGATGGATGAGCTCACGCTGCAATGCAGGTGTATAAGATTCCTGATGGAAGACACGGTGACGTATCGTGACTTTTTCCACCTGAATAAATCCCCGATATAAAAACTCACGGGCCTCTATCCTAAAATCTTTTTTATTATAAGAGGCTTGTTTAATAATATTCATAACTCAGAAAAGGATGAAATAACTTATTTTTTTCATCCTATCTGAGATTTTTATGAAAACAACTGTTTTTTTTAAAGTTTTACACCTTGTGGTACAATTTTTGACCAGAGTTGTGGAAATCGTTTTTCATCTGGTTGAGGCCGGCTTCAATCTCTGCCTGCGTTACAGCCGGGGTCTCATCAGCAGATAACTGGCTGGCATAATCCCGCACATTCTGGGTGATTTTCATTGAACAGAACTTCGGTCCGCACATCGAGCAGAAGTGAGCCGATTTGTGTGCCGCTTTTGGCATGGTTTCATCATGCATGCTGCGTGCTGTGTCCGGATCCAGGCTCAGGTTAAACTGGTCTTCCCAACGGAACTCAAAACGGGCTTTAGACAGGGCATTGTCACGGGCTTGAGCACCTGGATGACCTTTGGCCAAGTCGGCAGCATGTGCGGCAATCTTGTAGGTAATGATGCCGTCTTTCACATCTTTCTTGTTCGGCAAGCCTAAATGTTCTTTCGGTGTCACATAGCAAAGCATCGCGGTACCGTACCAGCCAATCATCGCGGCACCAATCGCCGAAGTAATATGGTCATAACCCGGTGCGATATCTGTGGTTAATGGCCCAAGTGTATAAAAAGGGGCTTCTTTACAGACTTCCAGCTGCAGATCCATATTTTCCTTGATCATATGCATCGGTACATGCCCCGGACCTTCGATCATCACCTGAACATCATGTTCCCAGGCACGATGCGTTAGTTCACCCAAAGTGCGCAGTTCAGCAAATTGTGCTTCGTCATTGGCATCCTGAATACAGCCCGGACGTAAGCCATCCCCGAGGCTGAAAGACACATCATAGGCTTTCATGATTTCGCAGATTTCATCGAAATGGGTATAGAGGAAGTTTTCCTGATGATGTGCCAGACACCACTGTGCCATGATCGAACCACCGCGTGAGACAATACCAGTCAGACGATTCGCGGTCAGCGGTACATAACGCAATAACACACCGGCATGAATCGTGAAGTAATCCACGCCCTGTTCAGCCTGTTCAATCAAGGTATCTTTAAAGATTTCCCAAGTCAGGTCTTCAGCTACACCGTTGACTTTCTCAAGAGCCTGATAAATTGGGACTGTACCAATTGGCACTGGTGAGTTACGGATAATCCATTCACGAGTTTCATGGATGTTTTGACCAGTCGACAGATCCATAATGGTGTCGGCACCCCAGCGGGTGGCCCAGGTCATTTTTGACACTTCTTCTTCAATACTTGAACCCAGCGCAGAGTTTCCGATATTGGCATTAATTTTTACCAGGAAATTGCGACCAATAATCATTGGTTCCAGTTCAGGGTGATTGATATTGGCAGGAATAATGGCACGGCCTGCAGCGACTTCCTGACGGACAAATTCAGGCGTGATTTCCTGTAAATTTTTGGCACCAAAATTCTGTCCCGGATGCTGGCGCATATCGGTACCTTCCAGCTGACGCAGGTTTTCCCGGATCGCGATATATTCCATTTCCGGCGTAATAATGCCCTGTTTGGCATAATGCATTTGGGTCACATTCTGGCCATGTTTAGCCCGGCGTGGTTTCTGAATATGAGCAAAGCGGATGTTGGCAGTACGGATATCACGTAAGCGTTGGCGACCGAACTCAGAGCTTAAATCATCCAGCATTTCTGTGTCATTACGCTGTTCAATCCAGCCTTCACGTAGATTTGGCAGGCCTTTATTCAGATCAATTTCAACATTTGGATCGGTATAAACCCCTGAAGTGTCATAGACCATCAGCGGTGCATTATATTCACCACCTAGGCCAGTCGGGGTTTCGCTAAGAGAAATTTCCCGCATGGGTACCTGAATATCAGGACGTGAGCCTTGCAGATAGACTTTACGCGAAGCCGGCAGAATGCGGGTCAGATCACGCGCTTCCTGTTCGTGTGGAGTAAGGGAAGTTTCAGAAGAAAGATTCGTTAACTGGCTCATTGCAATGATCCTTATGAATGACATCAACGAATCAAGCACGACCAAAAACGTGGATAGAATTATCTGGGAGTAGATAAAACAAGGGTAGTCGTTTTTAGATGGCTTGATTCCTACGCAGGT